>CALGLJ010000155.1 GCA_937930235.1 uncultured Verrucomicrobiales bacterium
CTGAGCGACATGCAGTGGACGGGCCTCGGGATTCTTCTCGCAATCATCTCAGGCGGAGTGACCTCGGGGCTTGGATACGCATTATGGTATCGCATCGTCCCCCTCTTAGGAGCAAGCCGAGCAGCAGTGACGCAGTTGAGCGTTCCAGTCATCGCCGCTTTAGGTGGTTCCATTTTTTTGAATGAATCACTTGGCTGGCGCTTTCTCCTCGCGGCCTTCCTCGTCCTTGGAGGGATCAGCTTATCTCTCATCCAAAGGAACAAATAAAAAAATCGAACCTAAAAATTGCGTTTTCGGCTTTTGGGATGGCGAAGAAACATTTTAATGAACCCCTGATGAAATTTTTAGCACTCTTGCCCTTCTACTTCTTTAGCTCTCTCCTAGCACATGAAGGCCACTCCCATCATCCTACTTCAGATGAGATGAAGCAGGCCGCCTCTCTTTTCCTTGCAAGCTTAGATGACGCGCAGAAACAGTCTGCTCAAATCAAGTTCAGCGATGATGAGCGAGAAAATTGGCATTTTTTTCCGATGGAACGCGGAGGAATTCGCTTAGGTGCGCTCAAACCGCATCAACAACAACTTGCCTACGGACTCTTAGCAACCGGACTCACTCAAAAAGGCTTTATGACTGCGACCCAGATCATGGCCCTTGAGCAAATCCTCCGTGAACGTGGAGGTGATCCTGATCATCGTGACCCTCAAAAGTATTATCTCGCCATCTTTGGCCACCCGAAAAAGGGGCTCCCCTGGGGGTGGCGCTTTGAAGGACACCATCTTTCGCTCAATTTCACACTCCCAAAGAATTTGGTAGGTGGTACTCCTATGTTCTTTGGCGCGAGTCCTGCCGAAATCAAAGATGGCTCCATGAAAGGAATACGCCCGCTCGGAGAGATCGAAGACCTCGCGCGAGCTTTTGCCCAAAAATTACATCGCGAAAAATTGTCTCCAGTTTTTTCAGAAAAACCGCCAAAAGAAATTTTAACCGGACAGGATCAGACGGCCCGGCTCCAACCCACTCAGGGAATCACCTCGGACCAAATGAAGGGAGGTCAGATCATACAACTCCTCGGAATCATTGATAGCGTTGCCGGCTTGCAGCGCAAAGAAATCGCAAATGACTCTCTCAGAAAAATTCACACCATCCAGAGAAAGAAACTGCACTTTGCTTGGGGCGGGTCTCTGGAAAGAGGACAGCCGCACTACTTCCGTATTCAAGGAACCGATTTCCTCATAGAATATGCCAACACCCAGCAGGGCGGCAACCATGCTCATCTCGTCTGGCGAGATCTTAAGAATGACTTCGGGCGAGACTTTCTCAAAGAACACCTAGAGAAGGATCACTAAAAGGTCAGTTGATCTTCTCCCAGAATCTGCACTTCTGTCTCCAATTCAATGCCACGCTCCTGCTTGGCGACTTGTTTGATTTTCTCAATAAGAGCAAGGAGATCTTTCGCAGTCGCTTGACCGCGATTCACAATGAAGTTGCCATGCTCTGGTGACACCTCGGCCATGCCAACTCTCGTCTCTTTCAGGCCTAATTCATCAATCAACTGGCCCGCACCACAGACTTCCGGATTTTTAAAAGTACAGCCTGCACTTGCTGCTTTCGGTTGCGTCTCATTCCGGTGGTGACGAGATTCATCGAGGAGAGCTTGAATCTCTTCGGCACTTGCAGGAGCGCCTTGAAACGTCGCGGAGAGAGCGATGTTTCGCCGCAGCTCTGGAACACTACGGTAGAATGACTGGATTTCCGCCCGCGTGCGATCACGGAATACTCCGTCTTCATCGAGAAAAGTGACCCTGATCACCTGATCAAAGGTCTCCACTCCCATCGCTCCCGCATTCATTCGTAAACCGCCTCCAACATTCCCAGGAATGCCTTCCATCCACTCGAAGCCTCCAATCCCATGTTCGCGTGCCACACTCGCAAGCTTTTTAAAACGCACCCCGACCCCAGCAGTGATGGTATGACCGTCGACAGAAATTGCTCCAAAATCTCCTCCTTTAGGGTGAATCACCGCGCCTCGGAGCCCGCCATCTCGAATCAAAAGATTCGAACCTCGCCCAATCACGCGGACAGGAATTCCCCGCGCCTTGCAATAGAACATCGCTTTCGCAAATCCATCAAACGTTTCTGGTTCAATCCAAAACTGAGCCGGACCACCGATGCGAATGGTCGTATGCCGAGCCATCGGCTCATAAAGCTGAATGGCATTCACGAGAGTCTCTTGCTTCAGCTCCTCAAGTTGCTTCAAATCACGAATCAACTTATTCCCTACTTCGTGGACATTTCCTGCCCCGAGAGTAATCAAAAGATCCCCTTCTCTTAGCTGATTCCCTACGACATGATGAGCCACTTTTAGATCGGGAAGATAAACCGCTTTCGTTTCCCCAGCCTCATGTACCGCATCAACGATGGTTTGCCCACTAATTCCAGAAATAGGGTCTTCACTGGCGGCATAAACATCTGTCACAAAGACCAGATCTGCATCTTGCAGCGCGCAACCAAACTCCGCCGCTAGGCGCTGCGTACGACTGTAACGATGTGGCTGAAAAAGTACGACCAACCTCTTACTTCCATAAGTCCTCGCAGTCTGAAGTGTCGCAGCAATTTCCGTCGGGTGGTGACCGTAGTCATCAACCACTCGGTAACGAGTCGTGAGATACTTTGTTTCAAAACGACGCTTCGCTCCCGCGAAAGAACTCAGCGCTCGCGCCATCCGTTGAAAATCGACTCCACAGAGTGAACTTAAAGCGATCGCCCCCAGCGCATTGAGCACATTATGTCGCCCAGGAATTCCCAGCTCAACTCGCCCCAGCTTTTCACCTTGATAATGAATCGTAAAGCTGGTGGTTCCAATGTTTTCAGCCAGGTCAGTGGCGGTCCAATCAGCATTCTCCCATCCATACGACACGCTTCCTTCACGTTTCTGGCAAAGACGTGTGGCTTCTTCACACTCCCGACAGTAAACAATGGCGCCAGTCGTCTGATCAAGCATGGTATTGAAGACCTCCCGGATTTGATCAATGCCTCGCTCATAAAAATCCAGATGCTCCTCTTCCACATTCAGCACAATGGCATGCTTCGGCTGATAGAGAGCGAGAGTCCCATCGGATTCATCGCCTTCGGCGACTAGGAATTCGCCATCTTCATTCCACTCGGCATTACTTCCCAGAACCGGGATTTCAGCTCCGACATAATGGCTCGGAGTAAGCTCTCCCTTACGCAATATATGCGCTGTCATCGCAGAAGTCGTCGTCTTTCCATGAGTGCCAGAAACAACAATCCCCGCTCTGGTGTGTAAAATGGCCGCGAGACATTCAGCACGACGGAAAGTGGGGATCTCCTGCGCCAGCGCCGCCCCAAGAGCAACATTGGTCGGACGAATCGCCGAGGAATAAACGACGACATCCACCCCATTGATCACCTCCGCAGAATGTGGCGTTGAAAATTGCAGACCAGAAGCACGAAGTCGTTCCGTTTCACCAGATGTCGTCCGGTCCGAACCACTCACTTGATGCCCCATTTCTAACAAAAGGCGAGCCAGTCCGCTCATGCCCGAACCCGCTACTCCAATAAGATGAATTCGGAGGGGATTTTTGCGATCTAAGAGACGCGCACTAAATTCTTCAATCTTCATCCTTCGATCACATTAGCAATTTGTGCTGAGGCATCGGACACCGCAAGCGATGCCATCGCCTCGGACATTGTCTTAAGAATCTCATCATTCAGCTCGGAGAGCATTTCACGGATCGCGTCCTCATCGAGCTCTGACTGTTGTTTCAAAATAGCAGCGTCCGCCTTCTCGTACACTTTCGCATTTGCGGTCTGATGATCATCTGCCGCAAAGGGAAACGGAACAAGTAAGGCCGGAAGGGACGCACGGGAAAGTTCCGTGAGAGAAGACGCTCCCGAACGGGCAACGCAAAAATCTGAAGCGGCATAAGCGGCAGGCATTTGATCACAAAAGGCGAGCACTTGATAACCAGAACGATCACCCACTTGTGACTGCACCCGCTCATAGTCAGCCTGACCTGCCAAATGAAGAACCTGCCAATCGGAATCTCTGGAACCTGCGACCACAAGCTCATTTAACTTCTGAGCCCCTTGACTCCCACCCATCACGAGGAGCGTGCGTTTTGCAGGATCAAGACCGAATACTCGGCAAGCGTCCTCACGTGACGGAAGAATCTCCAGTTCATCTCTTACCGGTGTGCCTGTAATTTCAACGGTGGACTGAGGGAAATGAGATGCAGCCTCTGCTAGCCCTAATAATACCTTCGTGCATTTTTTCGCGGTGAGAAGATTCGAGCGCCCCGGAACGGCATTCGAATCATGGACATAAGTGCGAAGACCTTTTTTCGCTCCCGCATAAACGGGGGGAAGAGAGGTGAACCCTCCCATTCCGAGAACCACATCTGCTTTTTCCCGATCGATGATCTTCCCACAATGAGTAATCGTCTTCCAGACTCGCACTAAAAATGGAAGCATCTTGAGCGAGAACGTGGGAGGTTTCGCAATCATCGGGACGGTCTCGAAGCGGAGTTCGGAGTATTTCTCCGAAGCCCGAGCATCTACTTTTTTTTCGGAGATCAGGAGGAGAACTTCGTGCCCGCGAGACTTGAGCTCCTGCGCTACGGCAATACCAGGGAAGAGATGGCCGCCTGTTCCTCCACAGGCGATGATGACTTTAAGGGGATGAGACACAGTAATATTTCGGAAAAATTAAGAATGCGGGCTTGAGACGAATGTGCAATCGCGAATCTTCATGATTTTTTATGTTATTTCATCGACCTGCGAGATCTTTTCTCAAGTACTCCACTCAATATTTTCTGAAAAATTTTATCTGTTCAATCTTCGGAGCTGGATTACATTCCGGCCTATGGAAGAGATCACCTCGCAGCTCAAAGATTTTTTGCAGTATATCGCACTAAACTTCATTAAGGAGCCAAAACTTGCGGAACTACGAGTGGGGCACCCAGAAGATAAAAAGGTGAACTTCCGCCTCATCCTCACTCAGCCAGATGTCGCCACACTCATTGGACGACAAGGATTCACCGCATCGACCATCCGCAGCATGCTGAAGGCTGCAGCCGAGCGAGAAGGGGTGAAGGTCAATCTACGCATCCACTCTCACGATGAGGAACGACAATACACCGCAGCTCTCGAAGCACGCGAGATGGAATAAGTCC
>CALGLJ010000156.1 GCA_937930235.1 uncultured Verrucomicrobiales bacterium
AAACCTGTCCCAATGGCCAGCTATCCGTTTGATCACACAACAAATGTGGCACAAACTGAGTTTAACCGATACTGTTCAGCAAGTCAGACGCAATTCATCTCCAGAAAATCATGAACGCCTCACCAGAGTTAACTTCTCCCACCTCCTACCGCGACCCGGATCTCAATGACCGTGTCGTAGACAGACGTGAAGAATTTAGCGCTAAGTGGGCCGCACTTTTTTCTAGCGAGCAGAATTACCTCCCTGCTGATCCGCGTGATCAACATCGACGTGCCCGACTTGTCTCTTCGCTCATGGAGCATTGAGACTAGATAGCTTTTTTCATTAGTATTGTATGTGTAGTGATAATGCTCTACCGCTTCGGCGGTAGGGCATTTCATTTATATAGAAAGAGACTGAAAAACACCCATCTCACTTATTTGAGACGGCGACATCAGGAAAATCATCGATTGACCATGTGGCGAATCATCAAATAGAGAAACTCTCAAATAAATTCTTATCGGATATATTATCTGGTATTTCTCATCCTAGTTTTTTCAATTCGCATTATGTTGCTGCCCTTAACGACGTCTTATTGACCAAAATCCATGTTGGAATTACAAAAACTCAATCGAATTTTCACCACCCTAGCTCTGACTGCCACTTCATTGGGAGCGGAAACCGTTTTTCAACCGACCTGGGAGTCGATGCAAGCCTACGAGTGCCCCGAATGGTTCCGAGATTCCAAATTTGGAATTTTTCTTCATTACGGAGTGAACAGTGTTCCTGGATATCACGGCCATTACGCCCGTCACATGTATTGGCAAGAAAAGCCTGAATCGGTCAAAGAAACAGGTTGGAACAATGACACCTCTGATGTCTACCGTCACCACGTCGAGACATACGGGCATCCTACGGAGTTTGGCTACAAAGACTTCATCCCCATGTGGAAGGCCGAGAAATTTAACGCCGACAAGATGGCGGTATTTTTTAAATCGATCGGAGCCAAATACGTCGTTCCCATGGCAGTCCATCACGACAACTTCGATAATTGGAACTCCAAACATCATCGCTGGAATTCCGTGAATATGGGGCCGAAGAAAGATCTCATCGGAGAATGGAAGAAGGCGTGCCAGAAGCACAATCTCTATTTCGGAGTCTCCTCACACTTTAATGGCGGGGTGAAAGGCCGGAGAGGGCATGAAGACGTCTTTTTCCAAGGAAACGCAGACACCAAAGGGCCTTTGAAAAACATCGCCTACGACACCCAAGATCCACGCTATCAGGATTTCTACTTTAAGCGCACCCCTAACCGCCGCCGCATTCTCCCGGAATTTGGCAAAAACTTTCTCGCTCGTCATCTCGATCTCATCGACAGCTATGAGCCCGACCTTCTCTACTTTGACGGCTGCCTTCCCTACGGAGAATACGGGATGCAGGTCGGAGCGCACTATCTCAACAAAAAGAAAAATGGAGTCCTTGCCCTGAAACGTGGATTCCCAAAAGGCAGCGCCACCAAAGACATCGAAAAAGGCCAAGCTGACAAGCTCGTCGATGAGCCATGGCAGACTGACACCTCCATCAATCCGGGCTGGTTCTACCTCGGAGATCACGTCAAAAAATCTGCCTTAGTCGATGGGGAGAAATCGAAACGCTCCAAGCATCAGGAAATTGCCGGAAATGGTCTTCGGATGGACGCTAATCAAATCGTCGACAACCTCATCGACATCGTCAGTAAGAATGGAAACATGCTTCTGAACGTTGGGCAGCGAGCCGATGGCAGCATCGCCGATATCTATACCACCGAACTCAAGAAAGTCGGGAAATGGCTCAATAAAAACGCCGAAGCCATTTACCACACCCGCCCTTGGTCAAGCTATGGAGAAGGGCCAACTCAGATCAAAACTGGCTTTGATAGCGAACCCTTAGACCCCTGGAAGGCAGAGGACATTCGCTTTACGACCAAGGAGAGCAACCTTTACGCTATCACCCTCGGAGTCCCTAAAGAGAAATCTCTCACCATTCAATCACTCGGAACCCAAGCCGAAAGCCTGCGCGAGATCAAATCCATTTCCCTCATCGGCAGTCCCCAACCTCTCACATGGGTCCGTAATGAACAGAATCTCGTCATTCATTTTGAGGAAATTCTCGAAGAAGATTTCGCATACGTTTTTAAAATCTCTCATTAGGAATAAAGCCGTGCTACGAAAACTCTCATGCAAGTGAGAACATTATTCTTCCATGGACTGCTCGGCCTGACCTCTCTCTTAAATGCTGAGACCTTCGTGGTCTCAACTCTCTCAGATTCTGGCCCCGGCTCATTGCGAGAAGCGATTGCTTTCGCCAATGCAGGGCCTAGTGCAGATCGCATTCTCTTTGCCGAAAATCTTGAAGGAGCCATCACTCTCTCCTCTACCCTAGTCGTGACTCAACCTCTCGAGATCATTGGGCCAGGTCAGGACCAAATCGCCCTTGATGGCAACAATGCCGTCCGAGTGCTGGAACTCTCCGGCGCCCCTCATCGCATCGAAAAACTCACCATCCGCAATGGCCAAGCCAATCGTGGCGGAGCGAACATTCGTGCTACAGGAAGCCTGACCCTCACTGAATGCGCGATTCTCAATGGCCAAGCCACCGCCATCGACGGGAGAAACAACAATCCAAACAATGCTGACGGAGGCGGCCTTTATCATTCCACTGGCACGCTCACAATCACCTCCTGCCTCATCGAGGGGAATCGCACAATTGGAGGCTTCTCCCAAGGCGGCGGCATTTACACGGAAATAGCAAACGCTACCATTAGAAACAGCCGGATCATCGGAAATACCACAAATGGTTTTGTCGCCGAAGGCGGAGGGATTGGCTCACGCTCCATTTTAGTCATAGAAAATTGTGAAATCTCCGGAAACGAGACTCTTGCAAGCTCCTCAGGCGGCGGCGGCGTCTATGCCGATACCACCATAACTCTCCGTCAGTGCACCATTTCGGGAAATACCGTCGGCGCAACTCCCGGAACAGGCGTCGAGGGATACAGTGTTGGGGGCGCTTTTGCCAACGTCGGATTTGGATCAGCCACTTTTGAGAACTGCACCATTACCGGAAACTCAGCTCCTCACGGCGAGGGACAAGGACCTGGAATTTCTAGTCTTAGCCGTGGAATCATCTCCTTCCAAGGATGTATCGTCTCCGGAAATATCGGAGAAGCAGATCTCGATGAGACCCCAAATCTCGAAATCGACTATCGTGATAATGGCTTTAACATCTTTGGCATCGTCACTAACACCAATCTCAACTCCCCAGCCAATCAGAATAACACCAGCAGCTATGGAGTCACCAATCCTCGGCTCAGTGCCTTGGACTTCCATGGCGCTGCGACTCGCACTCACATCCCCCTTCCCGGGAGCCCCGCTCTCGATACCGGTGACACCACCTCTACGGAAGACTTCGACCAACGGGGTTCAGAATTCCCCCGCCTTGTCGGTACTCGCCTGGATATCGGATCCGCCGAACGCCAAGCCTATCTCGATAGTGATTCCGATGGGATCCCGGACTCTGTAGAAGCTCTGATTGCAGGACTCCCAACAAGTGATGGAGATCTCGATGATGATGGCATTTCCGACCGTATCGAATTTCTCATTTTAGGAATGGGAGCACTTCAGGACCCCAATCTCTTTCCCAAGCTCAATGTCTCCCTGACTGGAAACTCCGCGACCCTGACCTTCCCCCACTCTGCCGCAAGAGAATATCGCCTCCACTCCAGTAATGACCTCGTGACTGCATTTGAACCACTCAGTGAAACGTTTTCTCAATTCCCAGATCAAGATTCTGCCTTTTTCAATACCTCAGCGGATTTCAATAGAGACTTCTTCTCCCTTGAAGCACGAATCCCGAATGAGCCCACTCAATAGCGTTGGCCCCGCGCGCCCTAGCCTTTAACCTTTAGCGTCGAGGTACTTCCAAGCTCCTTTGTATCGTTTAAAGCGAGAATGCTCATACAGCTCCTGGCGTTCATTCTCAAAAAAGCAGATCACCTCAAATTCGACCTTGCCTCGTTTGTCTTCTTTCTGCCCTTTGGAGGTCGAAAGAATTTCGAGACCCGCCCAGTTGTAATAATGAATGGAGTCCTCCAACTCTCGACGTAAGTCGGACTTCCGAGTCTCAGGATGAGTGGTCTCAATGAGATAATCAATGAGGCGGAAAAAGTAGGCACTGTAACGAGAGCGCATCAGCTTTTCTGCCGTCGGAGGTTTCGATTTTCCATGATGGTAAGGCATGCAACAATCAGAATAGGATCGGCGACTCTTACACGGACAGAGAGACTCTTCACGTTCACGTGGGATTTTATTGCTAGATGAGTTCATCAAAAATCGCTCCTAATCAGTTATTTACCTTCCCGTCTTATTAATACTGCGAAAACGAAATCCCCAATTCCTTTTCGAAGCGTTTGATTTTTTTCTGCTCCTTGGGATCAACGAGAACGAGTGAAAGTCCCTTTTTACCCGCTCGTGCCGTCCGGCCACTGCGATGCGTGTAATACTCGTATTGCTCCGGAAGTTGATGATGCAGCACGAAGGATAAGTCCGGAACATCAATGCCACGCGCCGCCACATCTGTCGCAATGAGAAATTGAACCCGTTCCTTTTTAAAAGCACGCATCACCTTATCACGTTCCAGCTGAGTCAAGTCACCCTGAAGGACCCCTGCCTCGATCTCATTCTCCGCAAGCGCACGCCCAAGACCAATCGCCCCGGCCTTCGTCCGACAAAAAATAAGGCCACGTTCCTCAGAAGATTTTTTCTGCAAGTAATCAACCACATAGTCATTTTTCTCGCTCGACGGACAAATAGAGAAGTAATGGGAAATTTTTTTATTCACCACATTCCCACTAGAGATCTGCAAACGGCGAGTGTCTACCGGAACGGTGCGCTTAATCAGATCTTCTAACGCATCTGGAAAGGTCGCCGAGAAAAGCCAAGTCCCACGACGCGCTCGACAACGATCAATGATGTCCTGTAACTGCTCCTTAAAGCCCATGCTCAGCATTTCGTCTGCTTCATCGAGGATAAGATATTTTACATGCTCAAGGGTGAGCGCCTTACGCTTCAGGAGATCAATCAAACGCCCCGGAGTGGCCACGACGATCTGAGTCGGACGCTTGAGACGATCAACTTGGAGATCGATCTTATCTCCTCCGGCGAGCACCTCGGTAAATACCTTGGAACTATATTTGGTATAACGGAAGAGGCTCTTCCCGATCTGCTTCGCCAATTCACGTGTCGGAGAAATGACCAAACCTTGAATACGTGGAATCGAGCCATCCACCTTCATCAGAAGGGGAAGTCCAAACGCCGCCGTCTTCCCCGTGCCGGTCTGAGCCTGCGCAATCAAGTCACGATCTTTCTCTAACAAGAGTGGGATCGCTTGCTTCTGAATAGGAGTCGGAGTTTCAATCCCAAGTTCCGTGATTCCCTGAATCAGCTTGGCGGAGATACCGAGATCTTTAAAAGAATGTGACATATAAAAGAGAGAGCTGCTGGAGCTATGAGCTTTTTTCTGGGAAAGGCTAGCTCTATCACCAGAATATCAAAGTCATGACGTATTGCGAGATTTCGAGAGGCCATGCCTTCCACGGCCCCTATCATGATCACGAGTATGGCTTTCCGCTGACTGAAGATCACGCTCTCTTCCAACGATTCGTTCTCGAAATCAATCAAGCAGGGCTCTCATGGTTAACGATTTTGAAGAAAAAGGAACACTTTGAGCGAGCCTACGAAGGCTTCAACATCAGCAAAGTCGCTCGCTATGGTAAAAAGGACCGCGAACGACTTCTCAATGACGCCGGTATCATTCGCAATCAGCTCAAAATCAATGCCGCCATTCACAACGCACAGGTCATTCTTACCCTTCAGCAGGAATTCGGCTCTTTCGCGAATTGGCTCGCCCATCACCACCCTCTTGAGAAACCAGAATGGGTCAAGCTGTTCAAAGAAACCTTCAAGTTTACTGGCGGAGAAATCACCGGAGAATTTCTCATGAGCATTGGATACCTAGAAGGAGCTCATCCTGATAAAAACTGTCCTACTTTTCAAAAAATCGCAAAACTTCAACCCCCGTGGATGACTCAATCAAAGTAGGGATCGCCGGATCAGGAACGGCCGGTCCCGCAGTCGCAGCCCTCCTCGCCAAGGCAGGACACGAAGTCACCCTCTTCGAACGCACCCCTCAAAAGCAAGCGGTAGGAGCCGGCTTACTGATGCAGCCCACCGGAATGGCCGTGCTCGAAAGGCTCGGAATCCTCACATCCCTTCTCTCACAAACAGCTAAAATCGATCATCTCTTTTGTAGAACAACCAGCGGCACCACCCTCCTGGACTTACCCTATAACGAACTCAAAAATGGCCTCTTTGGAGCCGGAACATATCGACCTGTCTTACTCGACCTTTTATTAGAGTGCGCCCAAAACGCAGGCACAAAAGTCCAATGGGATTCTGAAATCACGACCTTGGATCAAAAGAACCTCATCGACACCCATGGAAACAAACATGGTCCATTTGACCTCATCCTCATATGCGATGGTGCAAAATCAGCTTTACGAGCCCAGACTGGCATCCCCGCCCAAGTCAATCATTACCCTTGGGGAGCGCTCTGGTTCATCGGAAAACGCACCCCAGAATTTGCCCCACACACATTGTGGCAAGCCGTCGAAGGCACCAACTGGTTGAATGGATATTTGCCCACTGGCACAGCTCAAGATTTCCTGAGTCTCTTCTGGTCGATCCGTATGCGTGAAGTCGAAGAATGGCGCTCCCGCCCTCTTCAATCCTGGAAAGATCATGTCTGTCGCATCACTCCTCAAGCCGAGCCATTTTTACAACAAGTAGAAAGCCTCCACCAACTGCAGACAGCCGCATACTACGATGTCAGAATGAAACAATGGCACCACAAAAACATCGCCATCCTAGGAGACGCAGCTCACGCCCTATCGCCTCAACTAGGGCAAGGCGCTAATCTCGCTCTCATGGATGCCGCGACCCTTGCCGACTGCCTGCACGAATACCCCCTAGAGCAAGCACTCAGCCAATACAGTAAACGCAGACAGAAACATCTTCGCTTTTACCAATTCGCGACCAGGTGGACCACTCCCTTCTTTCAATCTGACTCCAAGCTCCTCGGCCTGACACGGGACTTTGGATTCCCCGTAGCCATGACCCTCCCCTGGATGCGTCGCCAAATGATCGCCACCATGGCCGGCGTTAAAACAGGACCTTTCTGCTCAATCCCACTTTGAATGCCTCATCAATTTCTCGCTTTCACTCCCTCATAACCCGGTGGTTTCACACCAATCCGGGAATGATTCTCCACCAACTCCTCAAACGTCAACTCATCTCGCTCTAACTTCTCCCCCAAATTCTTAACCGCCAAAGCATCCAGATGCCTCAGCTTCACCTCACCCAACTCCCCAAATTTCACCGCCCAATACCCCACTTCATACAACCTCACCTCCTTCGGATAATACCGAATCAACTTAACTGCATGCTCGTACGCTGCGATAAAATTTCGCGAAACCAAAAAATTCCCACCCATTCGCACATTACAATCGGGTTGATCCCAACGCGACCCCTCCAAGGCATTGAGACCTAATATTGAAAAAATCGGCCATGACGCCGGCTCGACAAACGGCACTGCTATCAAAATCCCACTCAAGGTAATCAACGCCACTCCCAAGATCACATTCACAAATGGCACCGGAATAAAAAACACACTCACCACCCCCGCCACAAATAATAACAATCCCGCCGGAAAGCACGTTTTCCAATTTTCCCATTCAAAAATCCGCCTGAACATCACATATACGATACTGGATTATTTCTCTATTTCCAGAACCTTCCTTCCCCTACAGATTTTAGAATCACTCCCGCATCACGAACACCCGGCCCCTTCCACTCAGCAACTTCTTCCCCGGCTTCACTCGCATCCGCCCCATCTCCTCGCAGTAACGCTCAGACACCTCTCGCACAAATCCCTCACTCCCCAGCACCACCCCTCGGCTCATCGCCCGAATCCGATTCTCCCGTAACTTGAGTCCCTCCTTCAGCTTCACGCTCGTCATCTCCTCGACACTCACTCCTTTCTTCTTCGATTCTCGCTTCTCTCCCGTTTTCGGATCCTTCTCCGCCACCGAAACTCCCTCTTCATAGAGCCAGCAACGGTAGATCGCACTCGCTTTTTCCTCCCATGCATCTTGCGGTGCCTCCACCACCTTACAAAGCCCTCGTCGAGCGCGCCGACTCCCACTCATCGCCTCCCCATACCCCGTCCACCGGGACTTCGCCGGATCATCCACCAAACCTGCTCGCATCGGATTGAGATCGATATACGCCGCCATCATCCGCAGCGCATCCCCATTCTCCACTAAGACTGAGTGGAATCGATCCATCCACAAGGTCCCCCGTCGTCCATGCAACTTATTATACCACCGAGAGAACCGTTCCTTCAGCTCTTTAACGAAGAGACTCACATCACAAAAACGCCGTTTAAAACGGCCCAAAAGCACCTCAATCTCCTTCTCCCGTCGCTGATCTCGCAACTTCGCCAACTCCCCCTCTAACTGCTTCAAAAAAGCCTTCGAATACACCTTACCGAGATGCGCAAGCAAGCGGCTCTCCCCTTCGTCTCCTTCAAATCGTCGCAGCCACCGCTCCCGGTCTGGCACCCTCACCAATAAATGAAAATGGTTATCCATCAGCGCATAAGTGAGGAGTTCTACGCCCGCAAAGTCCGCCATCCGCCACATCATGCGTCGAAAAGCCTCCTTTTCCAGATCACCCAAGAGAAACTCACCGCCGACAATGCGAGACATGACATGATAGCAACCTGTCCCACCCTCAAACTTGATCCTCCGCCGCGAAGAGAATCCCGGAGCCTGATGAATCGGCCCCAACCTGCGCCCCGTTTTCATCTCCGCCAGCTCCAGCGGAGTCCACTGCCGCGTCGCACCTGAATCATGATCAACTAAGGGTTTTTCATTCATTACCCCGTCATTCTACAAGACCCAA
>CALGLJ010000157.1 GCA_937930235.1 uncultured Verrucomicrobiales bacterium
TCAATGCAGGATGTGGCATCTCGATGAATTCCAACTGAACTCGAATGATCTTTTGTAAATCGACATTTTTTCCCAAAGGGTCAAAATTTGGATCGGGGTCTTGGGCAGAGGCAATTCCTGAGAGGAAGAATAAGAGAAGAATAGAGGATGTGAGTTTATTCATGCGAATGATAAGATGAGTTAATTAGAAAAGAAGCGCCTATGGTAGCTCATTCTGTGCATAAAAGTCAGCGAGCTTTTTCAATTTTAAATTGAGATGGCAATATGGTGGAGACTGCGCCAGATTCTGGCATCTCAGTTTCAATGACCGATCAAAAATCCATGAACTGGCTTCTTTTTTCACTCATGACGGTAGCCTTTTGGGGGCTGTATGGCATTTTCCTTCACAAGGGGGCGATGGGAATGGGGGATCCGCAGTTTGGAAGGTATAAGGCATTTCTTGTGGTGGGTATCGCTTATTTCTTAGTCGCAGTCCTTGCTCCTTTGGTCTTGCTCAAGGCTTCGGGCGCTTCGCTGGCGATGCCGGCGAAAGGATTCTGGTGGGCCCTGATTGCTGGCACGGTAGGAGCAGTTGGAGCGTTGGGGGTGCTTTTAGCATTTGGAGCGGGCGGGAAACCTCCTGCGGTGATGTCGATCATTTTTGCGGGAGCTCCGATTGTGAATGCGGTGGTGGCCCTGGCGATGCATCCGCCTGCGGGTGGATTAGGCTCCCTGCGGTGGCAGTTTATTCTCGGCATTCTCCTTGCAGCGGTGGGGGGATGTTTGGTGACGATGTATAAGGATCCGAAACCGCCAGGAGAGCGGACTGAGCAGAAGAGCAGCTAGTTGTTTCGATTTGTGATTCTCATGCAGGTGTCACAAGGCATCATTCATCTATGAAGCCGACGACGACGCTCGCAACCAGCCAGACGAATGATGGGACTTCGTTGGTGCTTCAGGAGCACGATGGCGAATTTTTTATGAAGGTGGGAGGGGTCTCGCTGATGGGGACGAATGCTTCTTCTTCTGAGCAGGAAATGGCGCAGCTTGCTTGTGGCGATATGGGACCTAAAGATCGGGTTCTGATTGGGGGCTTGGGGTTTGGCTACACGCTGAGAAAAGTGTTGGAATTGTCAGGGGCAGAGAATGAGGTGGTGGTGGCGGAGTTGTTACCACAGGTGGTAGATTGGAATCGTGAGTATCTTTCAGAGGTGAATGGGAAATTGATCGATGATCCTCGGGTCACGATTGAGATGCAGGATGTCTATCAGATCATTCGCAATGCGGGGGGGAGTCGTTATTCGGCAATTCTGCTCGATGTGGATAATAGTCCGGATCCACTTGTGGCGAAGGGAAATGCTCGCCTTTATGAAAGGCGAGGCTTGGAGTCGATTAAAGGGGCATTAACCCGTCATGGGCGGGTGGTGTTTTGGTCGGCCAATCGGGATCGGTCATTTGAAAAATTACTGAGTAAAATATTTCGTAAAGTGGAGAGCATTCCGGCGAAGGCTTATCCTAAAGCCAAGCGGTTTACACATACGCTCTTCATCGCAGAAAACTAGAGATGATGAATATTCCTAAATTTGAAGAAATTGATTATCAAGAGACGCCTCTGGGGGATTTGATCCTGCGGAAGCGAACGGTGCTGTCTTTGAATAATCAAGAGGTGTATGAAATCATCCTTGGAAATTCTTTTCTGATGTCGAGCTTGTTTACCAAGGTAGAAATCGAGCTTTCTCATCTCGGGCTGGCGACTGCGGAAGCTGAGTTTTCAGGAGATCATGAGTTGGATGTTTTAGTTGGAGGTCTGGGTTTGGGCTGCACGGCGGTGGCGGCTTTGGAGCATCCCTCGGTGAGGTCTCTGGCGGTGGTGGATTATCTGAAGCCTGTGATTGAGTGGCATCAGAAGGGGCTGGTGCCTCTTGGTCGCCAACTGAGCGATGACCCTCGGACAAGTTATGTGCATGGTGATTTTTTTGCTCTCGCCTTATCTGAGGAGGGCTTTCAGAAAGCTCAGAAATATCATGCCATTCTTCTCGATATCGATCACTCGCCTGATCACCTCCTGCATGAGCGACATGCCGATTTTTACCAAGCGGAGGGACTGCGGCAGTTGGCAAATAAGCTGCATCCGGGTGGGGTTTTTGGACTCTGGTCGGATGATCCTCCGGAGGAGAATTTCATGAATGCGCTGAAGCAAGTTTTTGAAACTTGTGATTCACACGTGGTTTCTTTTTATAATCCGATTCAGGAGAAAAATTTCGAGAGCACGGTGTATGTGGCTCAGCTTGCGAAGTGAGCAACAAACGGCTCGCGTTCTCCCGCCGCAGAAGTCAGTCTCTCGACGTGGCCCGTATCGGAGACATTGTGACTCTTCCTATTGCTCGAATTTCCAATATTGGAGTTTTCTTGGAAGATGAAGATCTGGGGGAAGTCTTTTTACCCAAGAATGAATTTCAAAGTCGGCCCAATGAGGGCGATGAGCTGGAAGTATTTCTCTATCGTGATTCCGAAGATCGACCGATTGCGACGCTGAATCGCCCTCGGGTGCTGCCGGGGCAATTTGGGGTGCTCAAGGTAATCTCTTCGACGGGCATAGGGGCCTTTCTCGATTGGGGGCTTCGCAAAGATTTGCTCCTTCCATTCCGGGAGCAGAAGGGGAAGCCGGAAAAGGGAAAGCCGATCGTGGTTTATGTTTATGTGGATGAGACATCAGATCGCATCGTCGCGAGTCAACGGATCGGAAAATATCTCGGCGAAACATTGCCTGATGTGGGAGAGGGTGATGAGGTTGATCTCATTCTTTTTGGGAAAACAGAAATGGGTTATAAGGCGATTGTGAATGGGGCGCATTCTGGTCTTCTCTTTGCAAATGAGGTTTTCAAAAAGCTCTACTACGCGGATGAAATCAAAGGGTATGTGAAGGAGGTTCGCCCAGATCGAAAGATCGACCTTTCTCTCTATCCTGTGGGCCAACGAGGGGTGGATGACCTTGAGCAACAGATCGAAGATGAGCTAGAGAAGCGCGGAGGGTTTTGGGGGATTGATGACAAGACTCCGGCTGATGAAATTTACCGTGAACTCGGAGTGAGTAAAAAGGTCTTTAAGAAAACAACGGGTGCGATGTTTCGTAAACGACGTCTTATTTTTGAGGATGGCGGGATTCGACGAGTGCAAGATTAACGGCATTCCTCTTGAGGCTGCATTTGCGAAATTTCTCTGCAGGTTGTCGCTTGGGGCCGGTAATCTATTGAAAATGAGACTTTTTTACAATTTTCATGTAATTGAACGGGCCTTCATGCCCTATCTATTGTAGTAAGCATCACACTTCACCTGCTATCTTATTTTTTAAGCATTACAATACACAGAGACTATGAAAAAATTACCTTCAATTTTTGGAGCATTCACCCTTGCACTTTCGCTTTCTGCGATGGCTCAGCAGGGAGATGATCCCTTTTGCCTAGAATTTGAAACGATCAGTGCTGGAGATTACAACGTAGGGCAGTCGGTCATCGAAAATGGAATTCTCATGACATTTGCGACCTATGTGAATGCCAATGGCCCTACGAGCTCGGGAGTAGCGACTATTTTTGACCCTCAGCCGCTTCCAGTTGATCAAGAGCTGCGCTTTAATAATATCAATGTGAGTATTCCTTTGGCATGCGCTTATGTGGCAGAGTTGAATTTTCAGCATTTCGGAGGGGATATCAACATAGGGGTGAATGGGTCACAGCTCGCTCCGATTACTCCGGCGATGATTCCGGCGACTTTGGGGGGAGTGAACGTTTCTCTCTCGGGCAGCACGCTGACCTTTACACGTGGCACTCAGTTGATCGATACCATCGTGATCGGAGGGCAAGAGCTGATCATTGACGATCTGTGCTGGGTTTCCTGTGAGACTCCTAATGAAAATTGCTTCGACTTTGAGCTTCTGGATGGAACGGAATTTGGAGTGGGTGACGTGATCGTGGAGGAGGGACAAACTCTCACGGTGGAAAGCTTTGATCCTGGGACCGGACCGATAGCTGATGGAGTGGCCACTCGGAGTGATGTGGATCTTCCAGGTGGGCTCGGTCAAGCGCTGGAGCTGAAAAATACACTCATCTCGACGAGCTACGATTGTGTATCTGAAGTGAAATTTAACTACGCTAACGGCGGAGACGGCGTGACTCTGATCATCAATGGTGAGGCTAAGACTTTTTCAGAGATGATTGAGTTTGATAACGGTGTTTTGGGAGGGGCTATGATCTCGGTCACTAACGCCCCTGGAAGTAACCCAGAGGTTGGTTTGGTCTGCATTGAAGGATTAGTCACAAGCTTGACGCTGGGAGGTGAGCGTTTGATCGTTGACCAACTCTGCGGGACCCCTTGCGGGGAAGAATGTATCGACTTTGAAGAAGCGCCCGTCGGGAGCACTTATGCGAGTGGTGAAATATATCGAGAAGATGGGATTGAGATCACCTCAACTGGAGAGAATGTCTCGATCGAAAATAACCAGCGAGCAGGTCATTTTGGCCAGGATCTTTTCATCTCGGAGGGTGGAGGTTTTAAGACTTCGCTCGGTTGTGCAAACGAAGTGACTTTCCATTTTGGACAATATGCCGGTGGGATCCGGTTTGAGATTGATGGGAATTTGGCGGAAGTTGATGAGATGACAGAGTTGGATGGAGTCACACTGGGTGATGTTGAAATCCAGGTTGAAAGTCAGACTAACCAGAGTGGGATCATTGGAACGGTTACTCTAACGGGTAAGTTAGATGTGTTGTCATTCCGTGCTCGGAACTTGTTCATCGATCACCTTTGCTACACTCCGTGCCCTGATCCAGATTGTATCGATTTCGAGGAGCAGTTTTTAGGGAGGGAGTTTACGAATGGCCAAGGTTTTGTCGAAGATGGAATCAGCCTCAGAGCGGGGCCTTTTGTCCTGAGCAATGGAACGACGATCTCTTCTGGCCTCGTGACGATCGGGGGTGAGAATAGAGCTCGGCACATCCGTCATGAAGCGGCGTTGCGAAACGCGACCTTGAGGTGGCGCTACAACTGCGCTGAAGAGGTGAGCTTCCACTACACCGATGAGGGTGGGAATGTGAACTTGCGCGTGGATGGACAACTGGCGAATGTGGCGGACTTTTCCTCATTGAACGGGACGAGTTTAGGGGGAGCTTTGATTACCGTTACCGAAACCCCTGTTTCAGGTGGGGTAAATGGGCAGGTGACCATTTCCGGAATTACGCAAAATTTTGAAGTGGGTGGTCAGGAGCTATGGATCGATCATATCTGCCATACTCCGTGCCCGGATGAAGATTGTATTGATTTTGAGGATTTACCTGCTGCTGAGACCTATCAGGTCGCAGACGGCGCGGGATTCATGGAAGATGGGATTACGATGAAGCTGCAAGCATTTCAAACTGGCGGATCCTTGATTGAGGGAGCCATCACAGTTGATGATCAGCAGCGAGCAGGCCATCTCGATCAAGATTTGAGTTTCAATAATGCGAATCTGGCTTTCGATATCGAGTGCATTCAGGGCTTAAATTTTTATTACGGAGACTACGGTGGGCTAGTGAATCTTGAGATTAATGATAGTGGCCTCCTTGTGATCAACGATCTCGCAGATCTTGACGGGATGGTGTTCTCTGGCTCAACGATTACCGTCACTGAGCTCGCCGTACCCGGCGGGGTGATTGGTCGAGTGCAAGTGAGTGGGGTGGTGACGAATTTCGTCATCGGGGGTCAGGAATTTTATCTTGATCACGTTTGTTTTGATCCTTGCCCACCCATCGTGGTGAGCCCTGTGATCATGTCTTCTGGGGAAGTCAACAATGCAGGAGGCCTCGATATCACCTATGAATTCAGCATCACTGGCCCCGGAGTTTTCACAATGCAAAAGAGCGAAGATCTTGGACTCACTGATGTGTGGTCTACCGATACAAGCGCAGTTATTACTTCAGATGGAATGGGAAATTATACCATTAACACCAGCATTCCTAGCGCGACTCCGCAAAGTCTCTTTCACCGTTTCCGCGTAGTGCCTGGGAATCCTGTGCCATAGCTCTAAAATCACTCTTTATGGGAAGTGTTGCGCTATTTGAAATACCGTATTTGACCCTTGGTGCGATCGATTGAATTCGCGCGATACTTCTCAATGATGTGATCAGATGTTCTAGTGAAGCGACCTCGCTAAGAACAAGAGGCTGCAGGTCTCTCAAAAATTTGGCTGCGTTCAAGAAAGCGAGGGGATCTAGCTATTGCTCAGTGCTTGGATTACTGCCAATCTTGATCTGTGCCAAAGCTTGACCCTTCTAAGGTTTCCGACCGCTCTTCTTCTCCCGCTGTTCTGGATGCCTTTCTGGAGTATCTCATCGAGTCTGAAATCGAGCCATACGATCATCAAGAAGAGGCAATTTTAGAACTTTATGAAGGGAAAAATGTCATTCTAAATACTCCCACCGGTTCGGGGAAATCACTCGTCGCGCTGGCCTTGCACTTTCGTGCGATTTGTCAAAAACGAAGGTCTTTTTACACTGTTCCGATTAAAGCATTGGCGAATGAAAAATTCCTGTCTCTCTGCGAAACATTTGGGCCTGAAAATGTAGGCATGATCACCGGGGATGCCACGGTGAATGGTCATGCTCCGGTGATCTGCTGCACCGCAGAAATTTTAGCGAATATGGCCTTACGCGAAGGGGCGAATGCTCAGATCGATGAGGTCATTATGGATGAGTTCCATTACTACTCTGATCATGAAAGAGGGGTGGCTTGGCAGGTGCCTCTCTTGACCTTGCCGCAAGCGCGCTTTCTTCTCATGTCGGCGACTCTCGGGGAGACGGATTTTTTCCAGAAAGAGATGGCAGATTTAACGGGAGTGTCAACCGTGCTGGTGAAGTCAGATGAACGGCCTGTTCCTTTGGAATTTGAATATAGTACGACTTCTCTTGAAGATAAAGTTGAAGAATTGGTCGAGGCAGGACGTGCCCCCATTTATCTCGTTCATTTTACTCAACTTGCTTGCGCCCGCACGGCTCAAAATTTGATGAGTCGGAATTTTTGTTCGAAGGAAGAAAAGGCAGAAATTGCCACGGCCTTGGAAGAGGCAGATTTTCGGAGTCCTTATGGAAAGGAGATGAAAAAGCTCCTTCGCCATGGTTTAGGGATTCATCATGCGGGGCTCTTACCTAAATATCGGGTGCTCGTTGAAAAACTGGCTCAGCGCGGATTAATGAAAGTGATCTGCGGAACAGACACCCTTGGAGTGGGAGTCAATGTGCCGATTCGGACTGTTTTGATGACGCAGCTTTATAAATTTGGAGGGAAAAGTACGAAAATACTTACTGTTCGTGATTTCCGTCAAATCTGTGGACGTGCGGGGAGGAGAGGCTTTGATGATGTGGGATATGTGGTGGCGCAGGCCCCAGAGTATGTCATCGACAATATCAAAGCGGATGAAAAAGCGGCGACCAAAGGAAAGAAAAGTAAAGCCATGAAAAAGAAGCCTCCGGAAAAAGGCTTTGTGAATTGGGATGAGAAGACTTTCACCAAACTTCAAGTCGCTCCTCCTGAAAAATTGATTTCTAGTTTTCGCCTTCGTCATGGCATGTTGCTCAATGTTCTAAGTCGTGAGCATGAAGATGGTTGCGCGGAGTTACGCCGGATCATTCAGGCCTGTCATGAACCTGAGAAAAAGAAAAAGCAACTCCGTCGAAATGCTTTTGCTCTCTTCCGTGGTTTGGTGGAAGGGAAGGTGCTTACTATTATCCCGAAGAACGAGCGACAGGGGCCAGCGAAAGTACGATTGAACTTAGAATTGCAGGATGATTTCACAATGAATCAGGCATTAGGACTCTATCTGCTGGAAACGATTCCAAAACTTGATCGAGAAGACTCTGCTTACCCTTTGCAAATGCTGTCTCTGATCGAGGCGATTTTAGAAGATCCCACGGCGGTGATTCGGAAGCAGTTGGATAAGATCAAGACCGCACTAGTCGCTCAGATGAAAGAAGACGGGGTAGAGTATGATGACCGAATGGATGCCCTCGAGGAGGTGACTCATCCGCAACCTGGAAAAGATTTTATTTATCAAACATACAACGACTTTGTCTTAGTGAACCCGTGGGCCAAAGAGGCAGGGGTGCGGCCGAAATCGATTGCCCGCGAAATGTTTGAAAACTGGCAGTCTTTTGAAGATTATGTGAAACTCTACAGCTTAGAAAAAAGTGAAGCTGTCCTTTTGCGGCATCTCTCAGAGGTTTATAAAGTCTTGGTTCAAACCGTTCCTCCCTCAATGAAAACGGAAGAAGTGGAAGAGGCCGAAGCCTACTTTGAAGAGATGCTCCGTGGAGTGGACTCAAGCCTGATCGATGAATGGGAGAAGCTGCGTGATCTAGAAGATAGGACAGGAGATAAGGAGCTGGCCCCTAAAAAAGAGGTGCCATTTACGCGTAAAAAAATCGAATTTGAACGGGCCGTGCGTCGTGCTGTTTTTGATTTTGTTAAAAAGCTATCACACGGAAATTGGGATGCTGCGGCCGAGATCGTTGGAGGGAATGCCCTTGAAATTCGTGCCATGATGGAAGGTTACCACGAGGAACATGGAGTGCTTCGTCTGGACCCAGAAGCTCGCAGTTCGAAATATTTTCACCGAGACGAGAGTAAAATCGAACAAATCTTACTTGATGAAGAAGGGCTCAATGATTGGCACGTAATTCTGGAGCTTGATCTTGCTCAATGCAATGATTGTGAGAGGGTTATCATGAATTTGGAAGGTGTTGGAGCTATCTGATCTTGGCTGTGACCATCGCTTGTGATCAGATCTACGTTGATTGAATTTTCAATATTTATTGAAAATATGTGAAAGATGAGCTAGTAGTAGTCGTAACCTCATTATGACTAATCAAGCAAGTGACAGCAGCATTAAGAATTACATGAAAGAAATCATGGAAACGGATTTGCTGACTCCGGAAGAGGAAATCGAACTAGCGGATCGAATAGCGAAAGGCGATGAAGCCGCACGTGAACACATGATTCGAGCCAATTTACGACTCGTCGTAAAAATTGCGCGAGATTACAGCGATTATGGGGTTCCTCTGGTGGATTTAATCTCAGAGGGGAATATCGGCTTGATGAAGGCAGTCGAAAAATTTGATCCTGAAAAGGGTGGAAAATTAAGCACCTATGCGTCTTGGTGGATCAAGCAATCGATCAAACGTGCTCTCTGTAATCAGGCAAAGACGATACGACTTCCAGTGCATATGGTCGATAAGATCGCCCGACTAACACGTGTTTCTAACATGATGGCTGAGAGCTTAGGGAGAGAGCCTAGTGATGATGAGCTTGCGGAGGAAGTTGGAATTTCACGCAGAAAATTGTCCCTTTTGAAGCAAGCTTCGCAAAAACCAACCTCTCTTGATGCTCCGATGGGAGAAGATGGGATGGGGACCTTGGGCGAGAAAATTGGAGATGAGAATTCTGAGTCTCCCCTGGAGGCATTAACTCATCAGAATTTGCATACCGAAGTGGGGGAGCTTTTTCATCAACTCAATGAGCGTGAACAAAAAATCATCAATGCTCGCTTTGGCCTTGCTGGAAAAAATCCGATGACTCTCGAAGAGATCAGCCGTGATTTTGGGGTGACTCGTGAAAGAATCCGACAACTTCAAAATATCGCCCTAACAAAGCTGAGAAAAGCCTTACGCAAGCGGGAGAAACACGAAGTTAAGCCGGTGCAGATTTAAGCCGGGCCTCATCAGAAAAGCGGCAGAGGCGTTTACTCTTTGAAATAGAGTGTATTTAGAGGAGCGAAAACGACTCCTGAATCATTCTCGGTCATTGAATCGAAGGGCGGCGCCAAATTTGTGTGGCTCTCCAACTCGGGTAGATGACCGATGGGGAAAAGAGTGACTTGGTGAGGCCAGTGTTCAGTCAGAACCGGCCTCTCGGTGATGGTGTGCTGCAAGGTCTTCGGCTGGAATGCGAATTGAGTTCCAATGGCGAGTAATCCTCCTGCGAAAGCTGCGCAGAGCGTAGAGAGAAGGTGCTTCTTACGGTCATGAGGTAGGCAATAAGGCAAAGCACGGGCTAGGGTATAGGTGGAAATCGTAACTCCTTGTCTTTTCAAAACGAGCCTGAGTCGTTCCACCGCTTCAGGATGACGGGCACCTCCTTGGCAATTAACATGTTGGTGGAGAAGACGTTTTTCCCTCGAGCTCAGGGTGCATATCATCTTTTTGATTGATTCAAGATGGGAGATAAGAGGGAGATCATAATTTGACATGGTCCTTTTGGCAGTAAGTTCCCTCCAGTGCTAAAATAGGACAAAGAGCAAAACTCTTTTGTAAAACAGCATCAGGAAGTTGTGATTTGAGATGATATGTAGAATCGTAAATTCGGCGATTAGAAGATTGTCAAAAGTTTGTAAATGTCCTGTTTCATTTTCTGAGTGTCAAATTTCTGGGTGTCAGGCACCCAGTTTTTGTTGACGGGGTTTTGGGGTTAGGTATTCTGTGGGAAATTATGAAAGATCAAGGGATGGGGGAGTTGACGGGCTTGGAGAAGGCGGGGCTTCCGACGGGGAAAATTCCGAGCGGAATTGTCCTTCGGCAGCCGGGGAGGGGGGATGGGAAGAGGCGTCGCATGGTCTTTGAGGATCGGGTTTCTTGTTACCATGTGATGTCACGAGTGGCAGGTGGTGAGTTGCTCTTCGGAGAAACCGAGAAGGAGGCTTTTCGGAAGATGATGTGGCGGATGAGTCGGTTCTCGGGAGTGGAGGTGCTCACTTATGCGGTGATGGGGAATCATTTCCATTTGTTGATTCGCGTTCCTTTACGGGAGAAATTCATCAGAAGATTCCGTGATGCGGAAACGGAGGGTCAGGATTTTGGAGGGCATGATGAGGAGAAGTTGATGGAGCATTTGAAGTTACTCTATTCAGAAGCGTATCTGGCGCAACTACGGGCGGAGTTGGAGCTGATGAAATCGCTGAAAACAAAGGCGATGGCCGCGCTTTATGAGAAGACGATGCAAGGATATTACCGTCGCTTCTGCCGCATGGAGAGCTTCATGAAAGAGCTGAAGGAACGTTACACGCGTTGGTTTAATAAGATGCATGGAAGGCAGGGAACGTTGTGGCAGTCCCGGTATCAGAGTGTTTTGGTGCAAGATGGCGCGGCTTTGCGGACGATGGCGGCTTATATCGATCTCAATCCATTGCGAGCAGGCTTGGTGGAAGATCCCAAAGATTACCGGTGGTGTGGATATGCCGAAGCGGTGGGAGGAAGCAAGCGGGCGCGCCGTGGGCTGTGTCGGACTTTAGG
>CALGLJ010000158.1 GCA_937930235.1 uncultured Verrucomicrobiales bacterium
TTTCCACTAAGACCGAGTGAAATCGATCCATCCACAAGGTCCCCCGCCGTCCATGCAGTTTATTATACCACCGGGAAAACCGCTCCTTCAGCTCCTTGACGAAGAGACTCACATCACAAAAACGCCGCTTAAAACGATCCAAAAGCACCTCAATCTCCTTCTCCCGCCCCTGATCCCGCAATTTTTCCAACTCCCCTTCCAACTGCTTCAAAAAAGCCTTCGAATACACCTTCCCGAGATGTGCAAGCAAGCGGCTCTCACCCTCGTCTCCTTCAAATCGTCGCAGCCACCGCTCTCGATCTGGCACCTTCACTAACAAATGAAAATGGTTATCCATCAGCGCATAAGTGAATAGCTCTACGCCCGCAAACTCCGCCATGCGCCACATCATGCGTCGAAAAGCCTCCTTTTCCAGATCCCCCAAGAGAAACTCACCTCCGACAATGCGAGACATGACATGATAGCATCCCGTCCCACCTTCAAACTTGATCCTCCGCCGCGAAGAGAACCCCGGAGCCTGATGAATCGGCCCCAACCTGCGCCCCGTTTTCATCTCCGCCAGCTCTAACGGAGTCCACTCCCGCTTCGCGCCCGAATCATGATCAACTAAAGGTTTTTCGTTCATTACCCCGTCATCTTACAATGATCAAAACCCTCAGTCAATTATTTTATGCCTGGCATAAAATTTGAAAGGATGGACAGCAGTGGAAGCAGGCTTGATGTCAGAAAATAGTCTGATGATTTCCTCACGCTCACACAGAAAAACCACACCAAACACCGAGGAAAGACCTCAATGTTTGATGTGATCAAGTTTTTAAAAGTTGCGCTATGCGGTGAGCTGTAACCCATAACGCATTGTCATTAAGTCTTCGCGCTGAGATTTAATGTGATCAATATGGGTTTGAATGCTGCGATGAAGGGGCGATTCTGGGGTTTGCTCATGTAGGACATATTCAAGCTCTGCCAAAATCAAGGCGTATCCGCGCCGCCCTTCGTGAACCAGCGCAGCATCATCTCCGATGAATCTCTCTGTTTCTACAATGAGAGGAGAACGCTGTAAGAGATTGGTTGCTAAGCGAATTTTGCGAGGCTGAGTTTCAGTCTCTGTAATCAAAGTGAGTTGCTTAATGAACTCTTCTTGACGACTAGAGCTTCTCAAAAAATGGCTTACTAAAGAGGGATCACGCGCTAGTCGCATAGCACGACGATAACTCAATGACGCTGAATTCGCAGTCGAGAGCAAATTCTCGATGAGATTCAAATCTGCTATCGAATTGGAAATAGTTAGAGTATTCATTTTGTGCTTTTCATTACGTAAGAGGGTAAATGGATCTTTCTGAAAATCGCTTTGCACCTTTGGCAGCCTATCTACTAGAGGCAGGGGTATCTTGGCGCACGAATGACGGGGCGAGAAAAACTCTGCGGCCATCCTGGCTCCACAATCAGATCGGCCCTCTGACTCATTCAGCTGAGGACTCTCGCCATTAGTCTAACACTCTTTCTGATTTCCTCTTTTTTCTTGGGAGATTTAGAGTCAAACTTGTAACAACAATATGAAAATCACGAAAGCGGTCATCACAGCTGCAGGCCCAGATCAAACACACCTTCCTCTCCAGACCATTGTTTCTTCCACCGGGGAGGCTAAGTCTATGCTCGCCTTACTTCTCGATGATGCGTTTTCTTCTGGGATCGAATCCGTTGCCATCGTCATCGCCCCGGGGATGGAAGATGACTATTCTTCTGCGGTAGAGAGTCACTTAGATCAGGTCACTTTTATCGTGCAGAGCGCACCTGATGGTTTCGCTCATGCGGTTTTTTGCGCGAATGATTTTGTCGGTCAGGAGCGCTTTCTGCTTCTTCTCGGTGATCACATTTATCTGAACCCTACGGGGCCCTCTTGCGTCTCCCAACTTCTTGGAGCCGCCGAGAGGACAGAGGGCGCGCTTTCTGCGGTGCAGCCAACTCATGAGAGTCAGCTCCCGTATTATGGAACCATCGGAGGAAAACGTGTTTCCGGGAGTGATGCGTTCATCGAGATTTCCATAGCGTTAGAAAAACCAACACCCACCGTGGCCGAGCAAGAGCTTATCATTCCCGGCCTCCGATCAGGGAAATATCTCTGCTACTTCGGGATGCATATCATCACGCCTTCGATTATGGAGCAGGTTAAAATGGACCTTTCTCAGACAGAAAAACTACCACTCACTCTTTCTTTAAATGCCATTGCTCAAAGTGAACGTTACCTTGCGGTGCAGATTCAGGGACATCGTTATAATTTAGGAGAACCCTATGGTCTCCTCCGAGCAAACTTAGGGATGGCTCTTGCCGGTCCTGATCGTGATGAAGTGATGACCTCCATCATCGAGCTCATTGGCTTGACCAAATAACGATTTCTTTTCTCATGCTCCTAAATCTTATCACCTCTCAGGACGCGGCCATTCGCGATCAATCTCTCGCCGAAGTGTGTTCTCATTTTGATGCGCGCACCCTGCTCGACGAATGTGATCAGCTTGATCATTTCCGCCGCACGTCAGGCAATCTCTACGATCGGGTCCGTGCCCTCTTTTTCCTCTACTCCATTCATCGTTTCCACCTCCCCAAAAAGCTGACTGCAGATCAGACTGGTGCCATCCCCTTTCATGGGCACGAGGGCCTACTCGCTCGCCGCTTTGAGGAAGCCATCGATACCTTTCTCGCTACTCAAAAAGCAGACGGCCCGAGTGATGCCATTTCTTCCTCGCTTGCCGCAGCTTATCATCAACTCGCCTTCCAAACCTTGGCGAACCAAGTTCGTAAATCGGTTCGCACCGTGCGCGGTAATCAGTGGATGTTTCGCATGGGCCATCCTCAGGATCAACCCCTGCGCATTCGCCCAGAGCTTTTGAAGACTGACAACAATCTGTTCCCTATTTTACGGGAACGCACTCCCGTGCGAATGGATCTCACGCACTCCGCGTGGTCCGATATTTTCTTTCTCGGAATGGATTTCCCAGAAGGAGCTCGGGTGATCAATGTCTCGGTGAACCTCGCGGTCCATGGGCGAGATGATGTCCCCACTCCCCCGGTCGAAGCCTATCTGCGCATCATTGATCGACCGGTCATTCGGCTGACTTCGATTGACTTACAAGCCTCGGCCGAAATCGATTCTTTGGCTGAAGTGTTTGATTTTGCCAAAGATTACCTTGGTTTGCTGAAAGCCGCCGTCATTGCCTCTGGCATCGTGCCTCCGGGGATCGAAGGATCTGGGCAATCGCTGGCAGATCTTCTTGAGCAAATTGCCGGCCCTGGCAAAGGGTTTGAAATTGTCTCCTCGGTCAATGATATCCCCAAGGGATCTCGTCTCGCAGTGTCGACAAATCTTCTCGCCGCCCTCATCAGCGCATGTATGCGCGCGACGGGACAAACGGCGTCTTTGACTGGAGAGCTTACCGAACCTGAGAGGCGGCTCGTTCTTGCGCGAGCAGTCCTTGGAGAATGGATTGGTGGTTCTGGTGGCGGATGGCAGGACTCCGGTGGCGTTTGGCCGGGCATTAAGATGATCGAGGGTGAAATCGCTGGTGAAACTGATCCTGAGTATGGCATATCCCGAGGCCGCCTCATGCCAAAGCACCATGTCTTTGGAGAAGATGAAATCCCATCTTCCGCTCGTCAAGCGCTCGAAGATTCACTCATTCTCGTACATGGCGGAATGGCTTCGAATGTCGGCCCTATTCTCGAAATGGTCACGGAGAAATATCTCTTGCGCGCTTCTGCCGAGTGGCAAGGACGTCAGGAAGCACTCCAGCTGATCGACCAGATTCTCACCGCACTCAAAGCCGGCGACATGAAGACTCTCGGCGCTCTCACAACAGAGAACTTCCGCGGCCCTCTACAAACGATCATTCCCTGGGCGACTAATCACTTTACGGAAATGTTGATCCAGCGAGCGCAAGAGGAATTTGGAGAAGATTTTTGGGGATTCTGGATGCTTGGAGGCATGTCCGGAGGGGGCATGGGGTTCATCGTCGCGCCCGAGAGGAAAGAGGAAGCTCTTCATCGCATGAAGGAGATCATGCTGGTAACCAAAAGAGAATTGGAAAACGCCCTTCCCTTTGCCATGGACCCAGTGGTCTATGATTTCTCGCTCAATCCCCATGGCACTTTTGGAGACCTGTTGAAAAAGAACGATGCACTCCTGCCACCAACCTATTATCAACTGGCCGTGCCTCAGCTTTTGCGCGCCGAGCCGGACGCCCTCTCTTCGACAGATCGCGCTGAGCTCCATCAATTTGCAATCGCCTCCAAAACTCAGCCAAAGTTTTCTTCCTCGGTTCAAAATCTTTTTCATTCTCTCATTCCAGAATCACAAACGACCGACCCCTCGGGATCTTCTCTGAGTGATCTACTGACCGAGCACGGCTTTGATCGTGAGCAGCATGAACAGATTCGCAAAGACCTTCAGAGTGGACGCATCGGCCTTGCGCAAAATCGCCTTTCTCCGAGCACCTCCATAGAGGATGTAGAGCCAAGGGACGTGACCAACTATACTCAAAATGAACCGAGCGCAGAGCTCGTCGCCCTTGGTGAACAGGCGCTCGCCGCAGGAGAAGTCGCGGTGGTAACGCTCGCCGCAGGAGCCGGGTCGCGCTGGACTCAGGGTGCAGGGGTATGCAAGGCGCTCCATCCTTTTTCAAAATTTGAAGGTCGGCACCGAACCTTCATCGAAACTCATCTTGCTAAGTCCCGTCGGCGCGGGAGTGAAGCCGGAACAACCGTGCCTCATATTTTCACCACCTCATACTTGACGCATCGACCAACGGAGCACTTTCTCGCACATCAAAATCATTATCACTACCCCGGCCCGCTGCACCTTTCTCCTGGCCGCTCCGTCGGATTACGCATGATCCCCACCGAACGCGATCTTCGTTTCGCCTGGGAAGAAATGCCTCAGCAAACTCTGGATGAACAACAGCAGAAAGTACGAGACTCATTACGAACTGCGCTGATTGGCTGGGCTCGAAATACCGGACAAGCGGAAGACTATACGGACAACCTTCCACTTCAATGCCTTCACCCGGTCGGTCATTTTTTCGAACTCCCAAATCTCCTTCTCAATGGAACTCTGCGCACTCTTCTTCAGGAACGCCCAAATTTAAGCACCCTGATGCTTCATAACATCGACACCCTGGGAGCGGATCTGGACCCCGGATTGTTGGGACATCATCTCAACTCAAAATCAGGCCTCACTTTTGAGGTCATTACGCGGCGCTTGGAAGATCGAGGAGGTGGCCTTGCTCGTGTAAATGGTCATCCACGTCTCCTCGAAGGACTCGCGATGTCACGAGAAGAAGATGAATTCAAACTCTCATTTTACAACTCCATGACAACCTGGATCGACCTCAATCAGTTTCTGGCTCTGTTTGAGTTAAACCGTCAGGATATCCTGCAAAATGATCAGACCAAGATTGCTCAAGCGATTCGTAAAGTGGCCTCCCGACTCCCAACATACATCACCCTCAAGGATGTGAAGAAACGCTGGGGTCATGGACAAGAAGATGTTTTTCCCGTAACACAGTTTGAAAAATTGTGGTCTGACCTCAGCATGCTTCCTGACATCGAGAGTCACTTCCTCGTTGTTCCCAGGTTACGCGGACAGCAGCTCAAAGATCCTGCTCAGCTTGATTCCTGGCTCCGAGATGGCTCCGCTGAATACGTGAATCGCCTCTGCCAGTGGGATTAAAGGATTAAAATGAAGTCAAAAGAAGAAAGCTCTTTAGGTATGAATTTCATTCATTGATCATGGCCTGAATTCTGCAGGCTTTTCTCAAGATGCCTGTCTTAGAAAAGCTCTTAAAGCAAAAATCTGGACCGCTGACCTCAGAGCTCCTCCAAAAACCTGGAGATTTCGG
>CALGLJ010000159.1 GCA_937930235.1 uncultured Verrucomicrobiales bacterium
GAACCCGGAAGTGAAACCCTTTAGCGCCGATGGTAGTGGGACGATAGGTCCTGTGAGAGTAGGTCGTCGCCAGGTTTATAAGGGCGTATTGTTCAGATAATGAACAATACGCCCTCTTTTTTTACCCTCATGATGAGAACTTATAAACGAATTAAAATGACGGATTGAGGTGACAAGCTATTGATACTTTATCGAGATCTCATCAGAATCACTACGTGACACGTTATCGTTCTCTGGAGGAATTAGCCCGAGGTGAAATCAATCAGGGGGATTTTGGAATTGCCTTGGGAGTGTTTGATGGGGTGCATTTAGGACATCAGGCTGTCATTCAAGCAGTTAAAAGTTTTGGAAGAACAGGTGTTCTGACCTTTGAACCTCACCCCATTCAAATTTTAGCTCCGGAGCGGGCCCCACGTAAAATTTTGGCGTCTTTGGAACATAAAGAAAAAATCCTTAAAGATCATGGGGTTGATTTTATGATCGTGATCCCGTTTACAAAAGAATTCGCAATGAGGGATGCGATGAGTTTTTCCGAAGAATTAGTAAACAGTGGAGTCAGCCAACTTTCTGCCGGAGACGATTGGGTTTTTGGGAAAGAAAGACGGGGCAATATGAAGCGACTAGCGGAGTGGTGTCCAGGAGTCCAAGTATGGCCCGTTCCCGCAGTGATGCTACATGGTGAGAGGGTCAGTAGCACCAGAATTCGACAATGTTTACGGGATGGAAATTTAAAATCTGCTTCCGAGATGTTAGGCCGAGCTTATGCTGTTTATGGAGAGGTAAAAGAAGGGGAGAAATTAGGGAGAACGATTGGATTTCCGACGGCAAATGTAGCGCTGGAAGAGGAACAACTTCCAGGAAATGGAGTCTATGTTGTGAATGGACGCTGGAAGGGTGAATGGATCCGTGGTGTCGCAAATGTGGGAGTTAAACCAACGGTTTCTGATCAAAATCGCCGATCACTTGAAGTGCATTTTTTAGAACAGAACGTGCCTGATCATTATGGCTGGAGAGTCGAAGTAGCTTTTTTGAAAAAAATTCGAGAAGAAGCTCAGTTTTCTTCTTTGGAGGAACTCAAAGAGCAAATAGCGAAAGATGTCGAAGAAGGGCTTCGCTTTTAAAGAATTTCGTATCTCGTTAGAGGTAAGAGCATTCAGTAATTGCCTATCTGGAGATGACGGATTTACGGAAGAAGATCTTGGGTGTGCCGGAGGGAATAATGAAGGTGTGGTTGGCAAAGCCGAAGGTGGTGGGGGTAATAGAAGTGGCTGGCGCGGAAATAGGAGACCAGTTTCGCAGGTCGGTAGATACCTCGAGAGTGACTTCGGTATTTTCGGAGATCTGATTCAGGTGGACCGTATAATCAAAGGACCCGTCTGGGAGCTGTTGCACGCTGGCAGGGACGTCATTGGTGACGTGGGTGAGAAGCTCTGCTTCGGTGGAGCCTGTAAAGAGGACGCCAGCGTTTGTAGTGGTGGGCGTACCATTGGAGGAAAGGCTGGGGCGCCAGTTGAGGGGCTCGTTGTGATCCGGGTTAAAGTAGGGTCTGAGGAGGACGAGAGACGGGCCGCTACCATCGGGGGTGTCGGGCCATGGTGCGCTGTCGTCGTAGTCGAAGGTTTGAATGATGGAGGAGTCAGCAGCGTTGAGGGTGATGACTTCTCCGCCATTTCTCAAGTTACTGAGATTCTGGAATTCACCGGCAATTTGTGAGATGGGAATGGAGGGGTAGCGGGTGGTGAAGGCATCTTGGTTGCTAACAATGACGATGCGTTCATTTGGGGCAAGGGTGGCACTGGTTGGGAAGGCGAAGTCGATGCCGTTGGAGAAGGTGACGGAGGCGAGTGAAATGGTATCCTCAGAGATATTTAGGAGTTCGATGAATTCGAAGTTGTCCTGGTTGGTGAAGCCTTCGTTGATTTCGGCGAGAGTGGGATCGGCGGGATGGTAGTGGATTTCTGAGATGACGAGGTTTGTGGAGGATGCGGGGGTGCCGACGATGAAGGTATCGACATCGAGCCCAGACCAGTTGGAGGAGTTAAGTCGGGCCCGTGCGGTGAAGGTGGTAGTGCTCGTGATGTTGATGGGACCGTTGTAGAGAATAGCAGAAGGTGAGATGGCGCCATTGTTGGCGCGTGGGTCGCTGCCGTCAGTGGTATAGTAAACTGTGCCTGTGGGAGCGGTGATATTCGCGGGCGTGCCGGAGGAGACGGCACCTCCGGAGGGTGAGATCGTAGGGGGATCAACGAAGTTGTCGTCGATCCAGTTCATGCGGTCGGTAGTCCAAGTTTTCATGAAATCAATTTGGCCTTCCCAAGTGGCGGTTGTCGGGGTGTCGAAGCCGACGTTTTCGGTGTTAAGGTTATCCCATTTGGCGAAATTTCGAGTGGAGGGGCCACCGATGAGTGGGGCGGCGATGTCGTCCATGCGAGCGTGGAGGTTTACATCGGAGAGTTGGTTTCGGCGCAGTTCTTGCCAGCGGTCGATAAAGCGTTGTTCGAAGTCGATATCTTGGAAGAGGCGGACTTCCCATTGGTGTTCATTGACGTTGTTGTTTTCGATATATTGCCAGCCGTTGATGTCACGGTTATTGCGGCAACATCCATTGCCCATGGTGAGGTTATAGTCCCAGAGTGGACCCATGGTGAGGGCTTGGTTTCGGTCCTTGTGGATATAGGCAGAGCGCATGTAGGCATCCTGATCGCGGGTGAGTTCGTTGATAGCGATGAGGTTGGCATATGAGGGAAGGTTGAGAACGGGTTCGTAGCCTTGAACGGGATCGCGGAAGTTGGCGCTTTTGACGCGAGTATCGATGTCTCGAATATGGTCACTAATCCAATTTTTCTGGGCATCGGTAGCTTCGCTTTCAGGGTCCGGGTCGTCGAGTTCCAGAGTAGACCAGCCGGGTAGGAGTTGGGAGGGTGCGGCAGCGCCAAATTCCCATTTCATAAGGTATCCACCGGTGATTTCTGGGACGCTATTTTGATCGGGTCTGAGTCTTTCGATATCGATGCGGTCGTTGCCGATTTCGTTGACCTCAGAGAGGAAGTAGACTCCTCGGTAGTCTGATTGGTAGTTCAGAGGGCCGCCGTCTTCGTTGACGAAGATTTCGAAGTGTTGGGTGCGTGGGGCGGTGAGTCCGATTTCACGGCCGAGTTCGAAGACGAAGGGGTTGCGGATGAGTGATTTATCAGTGTAGGGGGCGCCGAGGACCCAGTCTGCTTCTGCTGGAAGGCCGAGGAGGGAGAGGTCCTTGTCCTGATCTTCTTGGTTTCTAATTTCGAGGCGATATTGTTGTTTAGGGAAGTTGGAAGAGGAGGCACCGCGGACACGATAGGCAGCCCGAGAGGCGGCGGTGGGAAGCTGAGTGAGAGAGGTGGTCCCGTTGACGGGTTCCATGACGGTGAAGGAGGTGGTTGTGAAGACGCCTCTTCTGGTGGCACCGCCATTAAAGCTATCGATAATGATAATGGGGAGGTTGGAGGTAAAAGAGCTGAGGTTAGGGGCGCCGGCTTGGCAGTTGGCGGGAATCGAGGCCGAGGAGAGGGCGATGTAGTGACGTCCAGAAACTTCGCCCTGACGGTTGCGATTGGAGGGGTCTACGAGGCGGGCCCGGATGACACTTGTATTATTTAGAGTAAGGGGGCTGGTGTAGAGAGTAGAGGTAGCGGTGGGGACGGAATTATCGGTGGTGAACCGGATTTCCATGCCGGAAACTTCGGGGGTGAGGGTGAGTGATAAGGATGAGGAGAAGGTGCGGCTGGGTTCAGAGAAGATGACTCTTCCTTCTAGGTAAAAGGGCGGGGTGTTGGAGGCGTTGGGGCTCGGTGTGGCGAAGAGTTCATTGGTGGGTGGGGTGCCATGAGGACCAAAGGAGACTCCGCTGGGGAAGGGGGTGTTCCAAGTGAAGGCTGAGAGTGGGGTGCTACCGTTGGGCGCGAAGAGGGTCAGTTGGTCTCCCGCAGAGGTCAGGGAGAAGTTGGTGTGGAGGTTGGAGGCGGAGTTGGTGCGGTCTTTGCCGGAGGCGAAGATGACGAGGAAGGAGTTTGGTTGCAGCGTGGTGTTCGCAGGGAAAGTCCAGAGGGTATTATTGAGTGGGTCGTCGGAGAGATGGTATCCGGATAGGGAGATGGCGTAGGGATTGGGGTTTAGAATTTCGATCCAGTCTTCGTTATCCCCGTCTTCGTCGGAGAGGCTGTTGGAGTTGGTGTTGGCTAGGAATTCGTTGATGAGAGGTGATGTTGGTGAGAGGTCGACGATTGCGGAGACTTGCGCGGTTTGATCGCCGGCGGTGAGGGTGAAGGTTTGCGAGGATGAGCCGATGGGGACTGAGGTAGAGCCTGAGGGGCCAAAGGTGCCGACGCCGGAGATGGTCACGGAGGAGGTTCCATTGGTGGCCCAAGTGAGGGTGGCGCTGGTGTTGGGTGGGTGGAGGATAGCGGTGTCTGAAGAGAGATTGGGATTTGAGATTTCGAAGGAGTTGATAGATGGCCCTGTGGTGCGAACTTGAATGGCGTTGAATTGGGGGTGAGCGGCTCCTGAGCCGACGAAGCGGAGGGCTTGGGTGCTGCCATCGGCAGTGAAGGTGCCGATGACGAATTCGGAGGGGAGGCCGGAGTCGAGAGTGACGGATTCGGTGCCAGGCCCGGAATCATAGGTTTTTTGTCTTCTCATGCAGCATGAGCGGGTGTCGGCTATCCAGAGTTGAATGAGATAATCAGTGCCGGAGGTGAGGCCGGTGAGATTAAGGGTTTGAGGCGAGGTGTTCCAGGAAGCCTGAGCGAGAAGGCTGTCGTATCTACTATCTTGGCGGGTGGCGGGGTCAGCGTCGAAGGGATTTCTTCCGAGTGAGAGCCCCGGAGTGAAAGTAATGTTGAGTCCTCCGGGGTCGATGGTGACGGTGGCGTTGCCGCCGTTGTGAGCGGAGACGAGGTCTCCGTCGGTTACGAAGTCGGTGAGAGTTCCAGTGATCGATTGAGGGGGCTGCCAGTCAATTTCGGCTGCGTGGAGTGAGCAGAGGAGGAGGCAGGAGAGGAGTAATTTTTTGATCATAGCTTCGTTTGAGCTTCGAATGAGGGAGAATGATTTTGTAAGAATTGAATTTAGCCAGCTTAGAAAGTGGCGCTTACTAAGTTGCCAAAATTCTCACTTTTCGACCTTTCGTCAAAATAGATGGTGATCGATGGGGGGGCTAGGAGAAATGTATAAAACTTTAGACTTGGAAATTTTCGGAAAAGCTGCCGATCAAGAACGCAGACTTTTTTGTGCTTGAGTGTTGTTGGGGCGAGCTCGAGGCCTTACTGCGGTGTTGAGGGGTGCAGTTTATCCGCTGGCTCAGAGAGCAGCTCAGGCACCGGTCTCATCTTCATGGGGGGCAATCCTGTGAGGCGCTTATATTACTCTACGTCCATTTAAAACCAATAACCTTGGACGCCGATTGGCCGTTCAATCATCATCACTCAAAGTTTCACTGCCCAAGCTTTTTCATTAAGAGCTCAAGATTTAGCTCGGGGTCTTCCCATTTTGTTTTGGCGAGTTTCGTTTTTTCTTCTTCTGAGAGGGGGAATCTCCATTGTTCGACAAAGATGGAAGAGAGGTCTTTTTTGGCGGCAAGAGAAGAGGCAAGGTACCATGAAAGAGCTTGTTGTCGTGCTCCTTCCTTGCTGAGGCGGTTTGAGGTTGGAGCCTTGTGGATCTGCTGGAAGAAAGATTTTAGCCAATCGTCGCCGTGCGCTTTCCAGAGTGAAAGCATAGCGGAGGCGTACATCACGGGTTGATCGGTAGGGCGTTGCCTGAGGCGATTTTTTTTCTCAGTCAGGCCATAGGCGTTGGTGAATGTTTTGAGGAAGGGGAGGTCTCCTTTGGCGTAATTGGTAATGGCTTGGTCGATGGTCTTCCGAGTGCCTGGATCCTGATCTGCAAGTTCGAGGGTATCGATGCAGACGTAGCGCATAAACACGGCAAATCCAGTCGTGAATGCGTCGTGTTTCTTTCCAAAGGTGAAAAAATTTCGACCCATTTCGTAGAAAAATACATGAGGAGTATGGCGAGCGCTTTTTTTCACCTTGTTGTAGATATTGGGGTAAAACCCATTCATCTCGATCCCAGTATGGCCCACGTACCCGCAGCCAAATCCACAGGTCAACCCTCGTCCCGGGACAGCGGCAATGGGTGCTTTGCCGGCGACGACCCGCGAGGGAACAGGATCTTTCCCAGTCAATGCACGATAGACATCCCATCCTTGATCTAAGGTTGCAACGAAGTCGCTCATGACCTTTTCGTCAAAGTCTGCTGAGATCGTTAAAAATGAAATATTTTTTCCATTCCACGGAGTCAGCGTCATGGCATGACCCTGAGTTTCCCATCGTTTGGGGTAAAAGGCGAGTTTTGAATAGTCGATGGGTTTGCCTGCTTTGATCTGCGCCGGCGCAAGCGAGGGGAGGAGGAGAATGAGCAGGATGGATTTGAACATGAGCTTTTCTACGTTTGGGGGAAAACTCCTCTTGCGAGAAAATATTCGTGGTTTATTTCTAATGTCTTCATGAGTTCTTCCCTGACTGTTAAAGAAGCACGCCAATCGCTTGATAATCATACGAAAGAAATGATTCAATGGCATTTTTCACCAGATACAGGCTGTCCATATTGGCTGGAATGGGTCGCTCAAGCGGGCTGGGATCCTCGCGAGAAGGTGAAGAAATTTGAAGATCTGTTACAGTTTGAAAATTTTGATGATGAAGTTTTACGTCAGGAGGATCCTGCAAAATTCATTCCGAAAGCTTATCAAGGTCGACCATACAATGTCTTTGAAACAGGGGGGACTACGGGCATGCCGAAACAGCGGATTGGTTGGGAGGATTACAAAACAGATTACACAGAATTTTCCGAGCATTATGGGCCCGATTTTTTCCCACAGGGAGCAAACTGGCTCATGGTGGGGCCTACCGGCCCTCGTCGATTGCGCTTAGCGATTGAGCATTTGGCAAACATTCGGGGAGGGGCCTGTTACTTTATCGATCTCGACCCTCGATGGGTCAAGCGTCTCATTGGAATGGGAGAAATGCAGATGGCAAAGACATATCAAGAACACGTGATTGAGCAGGCTGCCACGATCATCCGTCACCGGGACATTCAGTGCCTTTTTACAACACCTAAGCTGCTTGAGAGTCTCGCCTTACGAATGTCTCTCGTAGATGCGGGAATCAAAGGAGTATTCGCAGGGGGAACCACGATGACTCCTCAGTATGTGAAGTTTATCCAAGAGGAAGTGCTCGAAGGAAAAATCAATTACGCTCCGACTTATGGAAATACTCTCATGGGTTTGGCGATTAGCAGGAAACGCGAAGTGGGTGAATATTCGCTCACGTATTATGCTCCGCAGCCACGCGCAGTTTTACGCGTTGTTGATCCCAAGAATCCAACTCAAGAGGTCGGGTATCATGAATACGGACGGGTTGAGCTGACCACGATGACGAAGGAATTTTTCATGCCTCGTTTCCTGGAGCGCGATGAAGCGCTCCGTCGTCCTGAGTGTGATGAGTTTCCTTGGGATGGGGTTGGTGATGTGCGGCCATTTCAAAGCGGGACCAAGGCGGTCATTGAGGGCGTATATTAAGAATGAATTGATCCCCCGTAAATTTATGCAAATTCCGATTCTTCGTCTTGGTCAAGAATACCATTCTGCCGATCTGGTTGAGCTGAATGATCAGCTCATGACACACACCGCGAACCCAGGTCTGATTCGGCGAGATCTTCTCCGGATTGGGGAGGCGAAATCTGCGCTTGATGCGATCCCGGCAGAAACTTTGGCCGACTATTGTGAAGCTGCGGCAGAGTTATTCATGCATGCGGAGTTACCCTGTGGAGAGGTGATGCAAGGTCCAGCGGAGTATGTGGAATCGCTTTCTGCCCTCACCCGTTTGCCGCATACGTTGGTGCGCATGAATATGGGAAAAATTTATGCGGCGATGTCTGAAATACGCACCGTCATTGGGGGATTGACGCGTGGCATTCCGCTCTCAATTTTTGATCAAGGTTTGGCTTCTCTTTCTGATTTGGAGGTTAATTTTTACCCCGCGACATCCTCTCTCGGAGTCTCTCTTCCGAGCAATGCTCCAGCGGTGAATTCCCTCTGGTTGCCTGCTCTGGTGATGAAGATTCCAGTCCTATTGAAGCCGGGTCGGGAAGACCCCTTTACTCCTTTACGGATTGTGCAGGCGATGATTCAGGCAGGCTTTCCGAAGGAAGCTTTTGGATATTACCCGACCACTCACGAAGGTGGGGATACCCTTCTCACGAGCTGTGGGGCGGGGATTTCTTTTGGGTCGGATGTGACGGTGAAAAAATATGCTCCTTTTCAAACGATTCAGGTGCATGGGACCGGACGGAGTAAGATTTTGATTGGAGAGGACTTTATCGAGAATTGGGAGGATTATATGGAAGTGCTGGTGACGTCGATCTCAGCCAATGGTGGAAGAAGCTGCATTAATACCTCTGCGATCCTCGTGCCGTCTCATCGAGACGAGATTGCGGAGGCTCTGGCGGCTCGCTTGGCGCAGATTGAGCCTCTTGCGCGTGATGATGAGAATGCTCTTTTATGTGGCTTTGCCAATCCTGCGTTGGCGGAAGGAATTGACGGAATGATTGCGGGGCTTTTGGATGAGCCTGGTGCCCGCGATGTCACGGCAGGTTATCGTGAGGGCGATCGTAAAGTAGAGGCTCATGGTCAAACGTATCTCCGGCCGACTTTGATTGCGTGTGATGATCCTGATCATGCCTTGGCGAATACCGAATTCATGTTCCCCTTCGCTAGTATCGTTGAGGTGCCGCAGGAGGAAATGCTTGAACGGATCGGAGAGACCTTAGTGGTGTCGGCATTGACTGAAGATAAAAACTGGATTCAACAATTGATGCTCAGCCCTCATATTGAACGTCTAAACATTGGGCCATTTCCGACAAATCGAGTGCAGTGGGAGCAACCTCATGAAGGAAATTTGTTTGAGTTTCTCTATCGTCGGCGAGCGATTCAGGGGAATGTTTCATGCTGAATTGTCGGGTGATTTAGCCGTCGCATATCAAGCCATGGTCCGAAGAATCGAGGTTCGTTGAAAGAGTCAATGTCCTCACGTATTATCTGAATACTTGAATGTAAGGATGCAAACGCTGATCAAAGGCCCGGGTTCTCTCTCTCAATTGCCAGTTCATCTTGCGGGACGTGCCTTAGTGATTAGTGATCAAGGGCTGGTGCGAGCAGGTCATGTCCAGCGGGCAACGTCCTTATGGGATGATGTCGCCGTATATGACGGGGTATCGGAGAATCCTACCGAATCAGATGTGGCTCGCTGTGCTGAGTTTGCCAGAGAGATCAACCCGGATGTCATTGTGGCTTTGGGTGGGGGAAGCTCTCTCGATACTGCAAAGGGAATTCTTTTTCTGCTCAGTGGGGGAGGGGTCATGTCAGACTACCGTGGACATCAAATGGGGAAGGGGGACATGCTCCCGTTGATTGCTGTTCCTACGACGGCGGGCACGGGGAGTGAGTGTCAAAGTTACGCTATCATCTCTCGGGATGATTCTCATGAGAAAATGGCCTGCGGCGATTCTCGCGCTCTGGCCAAGGTGGTGATCTTAGATTCGGAATTAACGGAATCGATGCCTCTCCAGGTCGCGCGACTGACCGCGCTTGATGCTCTCTCTCATGCTCTGGAGAGTGCCGTGTGTCGTAAAAGAACGCCCGAATCCTATGCACTTTCGAAACAGGCCTTTTTTAAAATTAAAGGCGCTCTTGAGTCGGTTCTGACCGGACGTGCGTCCTCACAGCAGCGTGGAGAGATGCTAGAGGGAGCAGCGCTTGCGGGGCAGGCGATCGAAGCCAGTATGTTAGGGGCAGCGCACGCATCGGCGAATCCTTTAACGGCGAATTTTAACGTGGTGCATGGACATGCAGTGATGACGACTTTGCCCGCGGTGATGCGTCGTAACTTGGAGGCTGTGGGAGAGATCTATGAGGAACTCAGCCCAGATTTGATCGCGTGGGTTGAAAGAATGCGCGATCTGGCGGGACTGAAGGTTCCGAGCATTCCGCAAGAGAAAATTTCCCAGCTCGCTCAAGAAGCATCTGAACAATGGACAGGACAATTTAACCCCGTCACGATGACGAAAAATGATTACGTGGAAATTTATCAGGAGAGTTTTTCTCGTTGGGCTTAGCTGTGGTCTTCCTGCGTGTCAGCAAGAAGAAAAACAGGAAACACCGGAAGAGCAGGGAAAAAAAGAGGGAGAGGTAAGACAAGAGATGCCTCATCCTAAGCCGCTTGGGCGCGTCTCGTGGGAGATGACGCGTGGCGGGGCAGATCTTTCGGGGCAAGTTGGTGATCTCGTCCCGCAAAATCCCGAGGTGAGCTGGACTTTTGAAACAGATGCTCCCATTCTCGGAGAGGCGGTTGTTTCTGGAGGGGTCGTTGTTTTTGGGAATGATCAAGGGGTGGTCTATGCGCTCGATTTGAAATCTGGAGCGAAGAAGTGGGAACAGACTTTTGAAGATAGTATTGAGGCGACTCCTGCCATTTCTGGTCAAATGGTTTTTGTAGGATGTCAGGATTCATTTCTCTATGCGCTGGATCTACAATCAGGAAAAATTCAGTGGAAGTACGAGACTGATGATAAAATCACCGCAGGAGTGAATCTTACCATGAATGCGGATGGTTCCGCAAAATGGCTCCTGCTGAATGGATATGATGGCGTCTGCCGGGTGCTTGAGGCCGAGAGCGGAGCAGAAGTATGGAGTTATGAAACTGATGAATACATTAACGGAACTCCCGCAATCATTGATGGCAAATGGATCGTATTTGGAGGATGTGATCGAGTGTTGTACACGTTGGATTTGGCAACAGGGGCGGAGGTTTCAAAGATTGAAACAGAGGCCGAGATTGTATCAACCGTAGCAACGCTGGGAGACTTTGTGACATGGGGGACTTATGGAAATGAGGTGCTCGGGGCAGAGGTGAGCAAGGCGAAGGTGAGCTGGGTCTACCGCGATCGTCAGTTCCCTTTCATGGCCAGTCCCGCAGTGAGTGAGTCCACGGTGTATGCCGGCTGTCGTGATAAAAAAATCCACGCCATCTCTCGTAAAACTGGAAAAGGAGCATGGAAATATAAGACAAGGGGAAGAGTGGAGAGTGCGCCAATTTTATTTCATGATGCTCTCGTCTGTGGATCAAATGATGGTCGTCTCTATGCGCTGACTTTAGAAGAAGGGGAACTTCTTTGGAAACTCGACCTAGGAGAGTCGATTGTTGCTGCGCCTTCCTTTGCTGATGGTTTCATCTTGGTAGGCTCGGAGGATGGCACGCTTTTTGCCGTAAAATGAGTGATCGACAGGGCGATTTTTTAGTGCGCCATAATGAGTCAGGAGGCAGCTCATTGAAATCGGAATTAGAATAATTCCAATTTCTACTTGATCGTTGGGAAATCAGGAATAGCTTGCGGCGCACCATGATCTCGCTGCAACACATTAAAAGCCCCAAGCCAGAGGACTTACCTTCTGAACTTGAAGGCTTACGGATGACCAAGCAGCGGCGAGAAGTCCTGGCGATCATTCTGGGTGAGCGTGATCACCCTACGGCTAATGATGTCTATGTCAGGGCTCAGAACCGCATGCCTACGATATCGCTCGCGACCGTCTACAACTGTCTCGAAGCGCTGGTCTCGCATCACATTGTGCGCCAAGTCAACTTTGAGCGAGAATCCTCCCGTTACTGTCCTAATCTGGAAGATCACTGTCATTTTCAAGATGAAGAGTCAGGAATCATTCACGATGTGATTTTTAAAAAGGGAGTTAAGCTTGAAGATTTCCTCGAACTCCCCCAAGGAACCGAAATCAACCACCTCGAAATTAGCCTGAAAGGGCGTATCGGGAGCGAATAACCATTTTCCCAAACTCATGAGCCTTACTATTGAAAATCTCCAAGCTTCTGTAGACGAAACGCCTATCCTTAAAGGCCTGAACCTGGAAATCCCTGCTGGCGAAGTCCACGCTATTATGGGGCCAAACGGTTCTGGTAAATCGACTCTCTCCAAGATCATCGCTGGTCATGACGACTACGAGGTGACCGGAGGAAAGGTCCTTCTCGACGGAGTGGATATTGCAGAGCTTGAAGTGGATGAACGTTCCCGAGCAGGCATCTTTCTCGCTTTTCAGTATCCTGCCGAAGTTCCGGGAGTTTCTAATGCGAATTTCCTTCGTGCCGCTCTTCAGGCCCGCATGCCAGAGGGGGAAGAGATCGATGCCGTCTCTTTCTATAAAGATCTTTATGCAAAGATGGATGAGCTGGAAATGGATCGTAAATTTACCTCTCGGGCGGTGAATGAGGGATTTTCGGGAGGAGAAAAGAAGCGCAATGAGATTCTCCAAATGATGATGCTCGATCCACGTTATTGCCTTTTGGATGAGACAGACTCGGGTCTCGATATCGATGCTCTCAAGGTGGTGGCGAAAGGAGTCAATTCCATGCGTTCTCCGAATCGTGGCTTCCTTGTCATCACCCACTACCAACGTCTCCTTGATTACATTAAACCCGATGTCGTACATGTGATGTCTGATGGTCAGATCGTGAAGACTGGAGGAGCTGATCTTGCGCTTGAGCTGGAATCTTCCGGTTATGATTTTCTCAAAACTGCCTAAATTTTATCCATGAACTCTGAAACAGCCACCGTCCAACAAGTCGCCTTGGAAAAGGATGATGTCGGAAACTTTTCGTATCCAGAAAAGCATAAATATGATGCAGGGTATGGTCTCACAAAAGATACCATTGATTACATCTCTAAGGTGAAAGATGAGCCCGCTTGGGTGAATGAGTTTCGGCATAAAGCTTTGGAGGTGTTCGAGTCCAAGCCCATGCCCACGAATTGGGCGACGGAAGACCTCGATAACATCGAGTTCGATAAGATTCGCTACTACCTTTCTGATGGAGCTAAACCGAAGCGTTCTTGGGACGAAGTGCCGCCCGAGGTCCTCGAAACTTTTGACCGCTTGGGCGTTCCCGAACAGGAACGGGCGTTCCTAGCAGGAGTGGAGGCGCAGTATGATTCTGAAGCGGCCTATTCGAATGTGAAGGAAGCTTTGGCAGAAGAAGGAGTGATTTTTGTGACATGTTCCGAAGGCTTGAAAGAGCATGAAGAAATTTTCCGCCCGTGGTTCGGGAAAGTGATCCCGACTGGCGATAATAAATTTTCTGCTCTCAACTCTGCCGTCATGTCTGGAGGGTCTTTTATTTACATTCCAAAAGGAGTGAAGGTGAAGCATCCCCTACAGGCGTATTTCCGAATCAATTCGGAAAATTTTGGACAATTCGAACGCACTCTCATCATCGCAGATGAAGGCTCAGAAGTGATGTATATGGAGGGTTGCACGGCACCTAAATTTGAAACAGCGACCTTGCATTCTGCAGTAGTGGAGCTTGTCGCGATGAAGGGGGCGAAGATTCAATATGTCACCGTCCAAAATTGGTCTTCAAATGTTTACAACCTCGTGACGAAACGTGGTTTGGCGCATGAAGATGCGGAAATTCGTTGGATTGATTGTAACATTGGTTCCCGTCTCACGATGAAGTATCCGGGAGTGATCATGAAAGGAGAGCGGGCTCGAGGAGAAGTTGTTTCAATCGCTCTCGCGAACGATGGTCAGCATCAGGACACGGGGGCAAAGATGATTCACGCCGCGAATCATACCACTTCAAATGTGGTTTCTAAATCCATTTCAGTGGGCGAAGGGCGGTCCACTTATCGAGGCCAGGTCCACATTCCCAAGCATCTGAAAGGCTGCAAGAATAATACCGAATGTGACGCCTTACTTATTAATCCGAAAAGCCGCACCGATACCTATCCTGCGATTTCCGTGAAAGGGAACCAGCATGTGACCCAGCATGAAGCGAGTGTGAGTCAGGTTTCCGAGGAGATGCTCTTTTACATGCAGCAGCGTGGACTCAACGAAGCTCAAGCGATGTCTCTTGCCGTCAATGGCTTTATCAATGACCTCGTGAGTGAGTTTCCAATGGAATATTCTGTCGAGCTGAAGCGCCTCATCGATCTGGAGATGGAAGGCTCAGTTGGTTAAATTTTACGATCTTTTTTCATATATGCCCGCAACATTAGAATCTCCTCCGGTGAAAGGTAAATTCGATCTTCTCGATTGGCCTGTCCGGACCGTTGAAAACTGGCGCTTTGGCTCCTGGAAAGAAGCAAATCTTTCCGGTCTTGAGCCTGCTGGGGCAGGAAAGTCCGGTGACCTTCCTGCTGAAGTCGATGGTTTTACGCGCTTCGTTTTTGAAAATGGCACGCTCGTTTCTGGATCTCATCCCCAGGTGAGTGAGCTGAATCAGTCCTTTGGCCCAGAGTCCAAATTAGGATCACCTAAATTGGCGGCCTTGCATGAAGCTCAGTCAAAGCATGGGCTGAAAATTTCTGCCTCTGGCGAAGAAACCGCGATCGAGATCATCCACTGTGTTTCTGGTGATGGCCTCGTCATGCCGAGCTTGGTGATTGAGGTCGCCGCAAAGGCGAACGTGCGCGTTATTGAGCGATTTATCTCCGTTGGTTCTGATGCCACAACTGTGGTGTCAGCGGTCGATGTGAAGCTCAATGATGGAGCGGAGGCGAAGTATCTCGTCACGCAAGAACTGAACTTAGCATCTAAGCTCATCCGTTTGGCAGATTCCTGCCTTGAGGGAGCCTCAAATGCGACTCAGGCGGTGATTCATAGTGGAGCGAAGTGGGTCCGGGAGGAGACGTATTCGACGGTGGATGGGTCTGATGGTAAATCTCACATTCTTTCCGTGGCCCTTCCTGGGACTGGACAGGAGTTTGACCAACGGACGTTCCAGCACCATGGCGCACGTGATACCTTTTCTGATCTCCTCTTCAAAAATACGCTCTTTGGAAAAGGAAAAACAATCTTCTCAGGCCTCATCTTTGTTGATGAGGGCGCGCATGGGACTGATGCTTATCAAACTTGTCGCAATCTCATGATGACAGATGAGTGTGAAGCGCACTCCATGCCGGGACTTGAAATCAACGCAGATGATGTCAAATGCTCTCACGGAAGTACCAGTGCTCGAGTGAGTGATGAAGAGATCTTTTATCTCCAGGCCCGCGGGATCGATGCAAAGTCGGCTCGCAGTCTCGTCGCAATGGGCTTCTCAATCGAAGTGATAGAGAAGTTCGACGACGAGACCCTCGAAGCGTTAGCCCTGGATGTCGTGCAGCGCAAGTTCGAGAGCGTCAGTTGAGGGAGCTATCACCGCGAAGAATGGAGAGGGCTGTCGCCCTCTCTGGCATTCTTATAGGCAGACCCGCTCAAAGAGCTGATCGAGAGGTAACTGCATTCCGATGTAGAAATCACCGAATTCGCCGTAGCGAGCGGAGACTTCATCGAAGCGCATCTCGTAGACGATCGCTTTGAGGTTCAGAGTGTCTTTCGCTACCAGCGTGACGCCCCATTCATACTCATCCAGTCCTGTTGATCCGGTGATGAGTTGGAGGATTTTGCCGGCGTATGTCCGTCCCGTTGCAGCGTGGCCTTTCATGAGCTTGGCCCGCTCTTCGAATGGAAGAGAATACCAGTTATACTCATCGTGGGGGCTGCGTCGCTTAGACATGGGGTAGAAGCAAATAGCTGGCCAGCTCGTAAGAAAGTCTTCGGCGGTGTAGTCTGGGTAGAGACGGTGTTGGAGGTAGTGCTCCATGCGCTGATCAAAGGCGGCGAGCTTTTCCTCATACTCTGGGCTTCCTTCACTGAGGCCTTCTTCTGCAATCAAAGTGTCCTTGGCATATTGCTCCGCCGTGGTGGTATATTCCGAGCGTTCAGTCTGGGAGAGGTAGGAGTATGTCGGAGTGAGAATGTCCGGCCCCAGCGATAAAGTGAGGCGTTTTTCAAAGTGCGTCGCATCGTGCAAGTCTGGGGTCAGTAGCATGAAGCCAATATCGGCCTTTGGAGTCGCTACGGCGAAGATGAGGAGCTGAGTGTCTTTGTGAGAGCGGATCTCTTGCACGAGCTCGGTGAGCCGGGTTTTGGCTTCGCGTTGTTCGTCACGAGACAGGAGATGCCATTGTCCATGGTCGATGGAATAAAAGAGATGGATGACATGCCAGCCTTCCTGTGGAATCAGCGGCGTAGGGGTAACAGACATAAATTTAAAATATTAAGATTCTTCAGGTTTTTCTGCTTCTTTATAAATGGGATCGATGAGCACTTTTACGAGACTTTCCGTACCTTGTTTTGGAGTTACTCCGGTGGAGGCTTCAAGGATTTCAAGAGTCCAAGGAAGAATGTCTCCATTAATGTAGGGATTGATGTTCGAGCCGTTGGTGAACCCATTCGTGCAGTGAATTGTAATTTCTGGGCTTCTTGAATCTTCAAATTTTCCATTGATGACTTTTAACGCAGGCGAGTCGCCGATGATTTTTCCATCAGAATTTCGGAAGGAGTAGCGCAGCGTTCCGTTCCCGCTGCCGCTCAGGTGAATGGTGGCGGTAGGGATGAGGCGCGCATCGAGCTTAATCCCACGATCAGCGTCAGGTCCCTTCCGGATCGGGTTGCGCCACCAAGTTTCGACCGAGTCGATGGTGAAAATCTCTCCTTCAACGGGAAAGTCTTCCGTGACTTGTATCAGTGTCCGCTCGGGTGCTTGTGAATAGTAGTTTGAGATGCCCCATGCTCCAGCACCCAGGAGGCAGAGGAAGAGGAGCGCGATACAAACTTTCTCGATGAGATTGATCGGTTTGCGTTCCACTTTGGGCTGCTGTCGGGTGGGTGCAGGGGGCGGATCATCGGTGATGGAGACGGGTGGTTTGGCCTCTACGGGGACAATGCGCTCTGCCGTTGATTTTTCTGTGACCTTGATGGGGCCGGCCGGAGTTGATTCAAGTGGAGTTTTCCTGACTTCGGGAATGATGGACTCAGATGGGGAGGTCTCCGTCTTTTCGGGAAGATCGAGGTCTGAATCGTCACCTAGGTCCCAGAAATCTTCTTCTGGGGCAGGGGTATTGGATGGATTTTTAGTGGCCATGCTTTTTCTGCTCTTATAGCTAGCAAGGAGAGCCTGCGGTGGCAACGAGAGAAAATTGAGACAACATAAATCACCCAATGGCTGGAAAAAGAGATTGCATCTTGAGGAGTGGTAAGCGAAGCATCTGCACAACCAAATACCCTTATGGCCGATCGCGAAGACATCAATCCAGAAAACGTCGGTGGAAAGTACTATGTCGATTCCCAGTGTATCGATTGTGACCTCTGCCGTGAAACTGCCCCTGCAAACTTCCAGCGCTCTGATGACGAAGGATATTCTTATGTTTTCAAGCAGCCGACTACAGAAGAAGAGATTGAGCTCTGCGTAGAAGCCATGGAGGGGTGCCCGGTAGAGGCGATTGGGGATGATGGGGTAGCCGAGTAAGCAATTTTTTCGATTTGATGAAACAACCTCGCTCACGCACCAATCGGAAGAGAGGGCAGGGGAGTGGGGAAGATCGGAGGGTGCGCTCACAAGTCGTCCGTGAATGGATCGGAGCGCCTCAGCCACTCGATCTCAATAAAAACATCTCCGAAGCCTCGGAGTGGATCGAAACGATTCTGGAAAAAATTGGCGTTTCGGGAGGGATTGAAGAGGAACGCGTCATTGAAACCTGGCGAGAGCTTGCAGGAGAGCTGGTCGCTGGTCAGACTGCGCCGGTGTCTCTGCGGCGGGGATGTCTCACGCTCAAAGTCCTCCAACCTTCGATGCGCTTTCACCTAGAGCAACTCAAGCCTCAGCTTTTACGTAAACTTCAGCAAGAACTTGGAGAGGAACATCTCAAGTCTCTCCGTCTCACCATAGGGTAATGTATCAAAATCTTCTCTTTGACTGGTCCGGCACTTTGGTCGATGACCTCCCACCTACTCTCTACGCAACCAATGCGGTCCTTGCCGAACATGGGGTGCCCAGCATGGACCGGGAGGAGTTTCGAAATCGCTTCCGGCTCCCATACCCAGAGTTCTACGAAGAAGTTCTCCCAGGAGTTCCGATTCACTCGCTTGAAGACACTTTTCGGAGCGCATTTCGTGACTCTCCGGAGCAAGTCACGATCCTGCCCCATGCGGTGGAAATGTTAGAATGGTGTGCCGAGAATGAGATTCGCACGTTCCTTCTTTCCAGTGTGGATATCGGCCTCTTCAATCAACAAGCGGAGAAATTCGGCGTGCTCCACTATTTTGAGGAAATTTACGCTGCCGTGGTGGATAAACGTCAACAAATTGGCCCATTGCTCGAGACGCATTCCTTAAAAAAAGAGGAGACGGCCTTCGTTGGTGATATGGAGCATGATATCGCCACCGCTCATTATGGAGGAGTGGACTCGGTGGCCCTTGGGACTGGATATGATCCTCTGGAGCGTCTAAAAAAAGTTGATCCAACCCACCTCTTTGATGATCTCAGGGGGCTACTCGAACTGCTGAAATAGGCGCATGATCAGCTAAAATTTCATCTGACTGGCCCTTACCGTCATTTTGATTTATAATACCGAGTCATGTCTGACCAAATCATCATTCGCGGTCTTCGTTTGCCTTGTCATATTGGTGTTCCCGCTGAAGAGCGGCGCGAGCTTCAGACTCTTCGCGCTCATCTGACCCTTTCGGTAGGCTCATTTTCAAGAGATGATGCCATCGAGGGAACGGTCGACTATCAGATCATCTCTGATGAGATTCAAACTTTGGCCCTCGCTCGTGAGCGCAAACTCATCGAGATCCTGGCCCAGGATATTGCGGACCATATCTTGAAAAATTTCCCTGTCATGATTGTTCGAGTTGAGTTGGAAAAATTTATCCTCCCGGAAACGGACTGGGTCGGAGTCGTGATTGAGCGGAAAAGAAATTGAACACATTCTGATGCTGCGTGTCGTTATCACCGTGCGCAGAATGTTAGAAGAAACTCCCAGCAGCAACGTCCCCGGCTATGGCAAAGGAACCGATTAATGATCCCGATCGAGAGCTAGTGCGACGTGCTCAGGCTGGAGATACCGAGGCGTTTGACTCTTTGGTAATTAAATTTTCCCCCCGCCTTTACGGAATGGTCTATCACATGACATCGAATAGAGATGATGCTCATGACCTTTTGCAGGATGTTTTTGCAAAAGCTTATCGTTCTTTGAAGCGCTTTCGCGGTAAATCGACCTTCTACACCTGGATCTACTCGATCGCGACGAATATGACCCTGAATCATCTCAAAAAAAGGAACCGCCGGGCGGCGCAAAGCTTGGATGATGTGGATTCAGGAATCCAGAATGATGATGCCATGATTGACCTCCGGCATATCGCAAATCCTCGCCAGCAGAGTAGAATTCATGAGCTTCAAAAAAAATTGAACGAATCTTTGCAAGCCTTGTCAGAGGAGCATAGAGCCGTTGTCACGATGTTCGATATTCAAGGAATGCCCCATGCTCAAATTAGCAAAATTTTAAATGTATCTGAGGGAACGGTGCGTTCTCGCCTTTACTACGCACACCAGCAACTTCAAAGTCACTTATCCGACTATCTCTAAAGCCCCACAAAAATTTATGAGTCCCGAGGACAAAGTTCAAAAACTCATCGCGCTCAAGCGTTACGAAAATCCTCCCCCAGGATTTTTCGATGATTTCTTGGAAGAATTCCAACAACGACAACGCGAAGAACTCCTGCGTAAATCTTCCCTGAGCCTTTTTGGAGAACGGGTGGGAATCTGGTTCAAAGAGCTTGGAATGTCCAAGTGGTTAGTTGGTGGAGGCCTCGCATATGGTGCGCTCACCCTTGCCTTCTTAGGATGGCAGAATAAGCCCGTGAACGAAGTTCCCTCCTCCAAGATTGCGCCGGCTGCCTATCAAGTACCTCGGCATTCTGCTCGCCCAATTCCTGCAGTGGACTTTGAGAACGGAAAACGCTATCAGACCTCCGACAGTCGTCGGGAACTCCGGCGCGAATTCTAATATCTCAACTCGTTCTCTCAAATGATGTTCACTTCCTCGCTTGGTCGTCTTTTTCTTTCTGCTCTTGCACTTTTCCCTCTTCTCTTACCCGCGCAACGTCGGATTGAGTTTCCACGTGTGGATGGCTCAGGGTCTGAACACGCGATTGTGATCCCTGTGGATGACGAAGGGCTCTATGTCACAATCGGCGTAGTCGCTGCGGATGTGACCAAAGGGAAGAGTGGGGAGCATGCCTTTACCCTTTTGGCGCAAGAGCCACAGTCACGTATCACGATTCTTAAAGGACCGAAGCCAACCGATCAGGATCAGGTGATGGAATTTGGTTCTGGAAGAACGCTGCTGCCCGGAGATCAGCTCCAGCATGTCAAGGCTGCCAAGGCCGTGGTAGTCAGTTGGGAGAGTCAATTTCATGGACAGTATTTGCCACTGTCCTTCATGCGTTTGCATCATCAGGGCGCCATTCCTGCTCCGGGTTCTCCGATGGTCAACTCAGATGGGAAAGTCCTCGCGATCTGCCATCAGGCGTCTGATACTTTTGGGAGAGGAACCTATGCCCTTCCTGCTGAAGCGGTCCAGAGCATGGTGGCGAGTGTGAAAAAGCATGGAAAAATCCGCCGATCGTTTTGTGGTATTAATTTAGATGCCCGTGATCCATTGGTATCTGTCATTGGAGTGCGTCCCGACTCACCGGCAGCGAAATCAGGTTTAAAAAAAGATGACATCATCCTCTCCATTGCAGGGCGTTCGGTGAAAGACTACGCCCAAGCTATTGATGCATTCTTTTATCTTGTTCCCGGGAATGAGGTGGAATTTTCCGTGCTTCGTGGGGTAGGCACCAAAAAGTTGCAGATGACTCCAGTGATCGATCCTCGACACGCTGCCATTGAGCAGCTTGAAAATCCTGCCAAAAAGTAGTCATGGCTGCCTACGCTGCCAAATTTTCAGTGACCTCTTCTGGTAAGGGGACGTACGAAATCACGCGCCAAGTTTCTCAGATCGTGACAGAGTCCCAGATCACGACGGGGACGGTGACGGTGTTTGTTCAGCATACCAGTGCGAGTTTGGTCATCATGGAGAATGCTGATGCGAGCGCTCGCACAGACCTCGAAGCATTTTTTGATCATCTCGTGCCAGAAGATACTCCCTACTTTGTGCATACTTATGAGGGGCCTGATGACATGCCTTCTCATATTCGAATGGCCCTCACTCGAACGAGTGAAGTGATTCCGATTGTGAAGGGGAGCATGACGCTCGGGACGTGGCAGGGGATTTTTCTCTTTGAGCATCGAGCGCAGCCTCACGCTCGCCACATCATGGTTTCGGTGGTTGGAGAGTAGGGTCTTCGCCGACTACCGGAGATGGCTTGATCGCTTTCATGTGACAAGGTCGCGCAAGCGTTCGAGAGAGCGAATGATGGCGTCAGGTCTATTGAGGTTGGGGTGATTTTTTCTTAATCTCAATGATCTCGTACTTCCTGCGAAAAGGACTGTTTTAAATCCGACGGCGGCAGCAGGGTGGACGTCGTTGAGAGCGTCGTTCCCGAGGTAGAGGGTTTCTCCGGGAGTGATTCCTTTTTCTTGTAATGCGGATGCTAGGTTTTCGAAGAGGAACGAGCCTGGTTTGGCGTGTCGATGCTGATACGAATACCAGATGCAGTCCTCCGAGAATCCTAATTCGTGAGCTTCTTTCTCTAACAGAGCGGGGAAAAGCAATGGGGTGTAGAATTGAGCGTTCGAGACCAAGGCCATG
>CALGLJ010000160.1 GCA_937930235.1 uncultured Verrucomicrobiales bacterium
TCGACGAAGAATGAGATACGGGCGTTCAATGGAAGTGGTGGTTTTGTGGGTAAGAAGGATAAGGGCTTTACACCTGAGCTTATAGCTGCGGTGGCGAATTTTCAGAAGACCGGGAAGGCCAAACCGATGGTAGGTTTTTCGAAGGGCACATTGGAAGGGCCTAAACCGTTGGGAAAAGAAACCCTCTCATTCGCTCATAACAAGGACTAACCCTAAAATAGCTTCTGATCGGATCCTCCGAGCTGAGCGGGTCTGTAGTTCGATGGCTTGGCCGAGGAGTTGACGGAGACGTTGACGGAGCTGATTTTGTAATTCGAGTCAGCGGCGGATTCCTGTTCCCAAATGTTTTGGTGGGTTCATGCGGGTATGGCGAATGCCGATGGTCATTATTCAATGAGGTCGACTGCGAGGCGCTGCACTGTGGCGAGGTCGAGCAGGAAGTAACTGGGATCAGAAGAGGATTTGCCGTAGAAGAAATCGTTTTGACTGCCGGGATTGATTTGAGAAATTTTCAGGGTTTGGGGGGTGAGGCTGAGGGTTTCTCCATCGGAATTGACTTCTTCGGTCAGGATCGAGATGGAGAGATTTGGCACTTCCAGCCGGGCGGCAGCTTCCGGGTTGTTCGGGCCGAGCCAGCGCAGGATGCGTAGTTCGGTTAATTTCTCTAACAGCCGGTTTGCTTTGTTGCTATTCAGGCGGGCGGTGAGGTCTTGGCCTCCATTACGGTGATCTTTCGCCTTCCATTGTTGGCGGAAGAAATTGTAACCCAAAGTGAGGTTCATTTTGCCAGGGCGGTCGATGATCATGCCGCGCACTTCAAATGGGTTTAAATTCCAGAGGCGAGTTTGCCGCCAGCGGAATCCCGCGACGGGTAGTCCGGTGAGGAATCCTGCGGGGATTTCGGTGACGCGTTTGGAGCCTTTTTCACTGGCGTAGAAATGAGGGAATTTCGCACGTCCCAGTTCGATTGTTTTTGGGCCTTTGTTTGTGGAGATTCGCGTCACTCGGGCATTTTGAAAGCCAAAGTGCGCGGCTTTGGTCACGAGAAGTCTTTTTTCTTTGGGGTCAAAAAGAGGGGCCAATTGTTTGCCGCCTTTTCCTCGCAACAGGGCGGCGAAGAGTTCTGAGGTGATGGCGATGGCTTTGGTGCTTCCTTTCTCTCGGACGAAGTAGTGATCTTCTTTGCGTTGGCCGATTTGATAGGTGATTTGCTTTTTGTCTTTGAGTTTGAGGGTGATTTTACGGATCGGTTGATCGAGTCCGTAAGTGGCCAGATCAGTCACCGCGTCGTCAGTGAAACGGACAATGGATTTTTGGAAGAGCACTTCGAAGGTTGCTTTGACTTGTTCCTCGTTAGCGGGGCCGGAGTAGATCTTATTTTTAGAGTGATTCTGTCCGGAGTAATCGTATGCATGCGCATGCCATCTTTTGGCTCGTTCGTGTGGGTTCCACTCCAGATTAAGAGTGAGGCTGTGATCGTTTTGGTCTTCAATGACGAGGGACTCTAGTTGTTTGACCGAGAGTGAGGTGAGGGTGCGGCTACGGAGTTGATTGACGCCTTTGGGGAGTTGGGCGAGGGGAGATTCTGGGCCACGAGGGAGGAGGAGGACGGCGGGGCGTAGTTTCTCCGGACTCTGGCCAACTCGCGCAAACACAGTGGGAGAATTTTCTTTTTCTGGAGGGTAGATGTAGAGAAAGATGGGTTCGGAATTTTGATTGGAAAAAGAAAAGTTCGCAGAGATGGTGTAATCGATATTCTCCGGAGTGGGAGCTGGGAGGGTGACGGCAGAGGGGTCGATAACGGAGACTCCCTGAAGGTTGCCTAGATCTTGGAGAAGCTTGTTGACGGCAGAGTTGTTGGCTGCGAGTTCGAAAGGTTTTGTGATTTGCCAGGGAGTGCCCTTGGCAATGTTTGCGCGGCTCATGGAGATGACGGAGGAGTTTTCCTGTAAGGTCACCTCTGAGGCAAAGAGAGGGTGGTTATAGAATGCGCGATGATCGCGAAAGAGTCTGAGTGATTGGTCGAAGAGTCTTCGAATACCAACGGTGCGGAGCTTGGGGTCCGCGCGATCAGCACATACGTAGAGGTAGTCTCTTTGATTGGCTTCGGCGGGGCGAATGACAACGGTGGGAAAGTTGTTCTCCTCGGCATCGACACTTCGCCAGGCGGTATTGCGCCCCAGATGATACTGGCAGAGGGAGTTGCCATTGAGGTCGAAGAGCTTGATCTCAATGCGGGCAGATTGTAATCCAAACTCTGAGAGATCTTCGACTTCGTCCCGCTCAATGATGTCTTCAATGACGAGAGTGTTTGAGAAATTGAGAACAGACTGGATGAGCCGCGTATCTGCGAGATCTTCCCAGGGGCTTTCGAGCTTCCAGGTGTTCCCGATTTTTTTGATGTGAGCATGGGTGCCATCATCATTGATGATTTGAATGCTCCCAACATTTTTGGGGTCGAATTGGTAAACAAGATCGCCTTCCTTCAAAGCGGGAGTTCCGAAGACTGAGTCGAGATTTCCGGTGATTCGCTGCACGGTCACTAGGCCGCCGAGCAAGAGCGCGCATGCGAGAAGAAGAAGGGTAGGGAAATGGCGCATCTGATCAGAGTGGGATTAAGCACGGCGGATATTCCAAATGAAGAGGCCGATGAGGAGGAGCCCTGCTGGGATGAAGAAGACGACGATTTTTTGTAAGATTCCGACTTCGCTAGGAATGAGGTTGAGCTTGCGGCGTTCGAGAGCTCGGGGGCCGATTCCCATGAGCTCCTCGCGCCCGAGGAGCCAGTTGGTGGAGTTTTTTACGAAGTCGAGTTGCTCTTCGCGAAGGCGCTCGGGGTGGAGGAAGTCACTGGTAGAGATGACGATCATTTTAGATACGAGATCAGCGGTGTTGTCAGCATTGGCATTTCCCTTAATGACTCGGGCGGCAAGGTGAAGTGGTCCGGGGAAGTCGGCGGCGTCTTCAAACTTGGGTTTGGGCTGAGTGTAGTCGGTCTCTCCCCAATATCCAGCGGAGGCGCTAATGAGCGGGACGGACTCAATCCGTTGGCTGGCAAGATGCTCTGCACCTTCGAGGATTTCGAGGCTAGAGATTTTCCCTTCAAAGGTGGTCGCTTTGTCGGCAAGACCATCGTTGATCTGGTCACTTCCTTGAAGAAAGAGGGCGCGAACTTGGGTTTCGGTGCGTCCGTTTTTGACTGCGAGAACGCGATCGTTACGCGGGGTGACACCATGAGCGCGGAGAAATGCACGAAGGTTTTCCGGTTGAGCACTCGGCTCTAGGGTGGCAAAGATGGCCGAGTTTGGACGTGCCCAGTAGCTTTTGAGGATTTCGATTTCTTGATCTTCTAAATCATACTTGGGGGCGACTAGGACGACGCCTTCGGCATCGTCTGGGATTTTTTCAATTTCCGAAATACGGATGGGGATGAGGGCAATGTTTTGTCGGGCGAGTGCTTCGGTGAGAACGAGCCAAGGGGAGTGGATATCACCGACATCAAGATCACTTTTATCGGAGAGGAGATACATGTGGCGGGGCTTGCCTTCGAGAGCCGAGAGAAGAAATGAGCTGAGGAAATCTTCATCTCGATATCCTACGATTCGGCGCTGTTTCTTAGAATCTGTTCGTTTAACGAGGAGCTGCTCGACGGGGAGGTAGCGCAGTCCAGCATTGTCATCTTGTCCTTTTTTGCGGGCATCAATGATGAAGAGGTCATCGGTGAAGAGTTTGTCCTTGAGGAGATCCCCGTAGTTGTTCGCTACTTCGAGGGCGCGGTCTTGATCGCGAATGGGATCTAGGTAATCGACTTCGAGTCGATCATTCCCGATGTGGTCATACTCCTCAACGAGGGCGCGGAGGCGAGCGTAGTGAGGTGATGTTTTACGCAGGGCGGCGATGATTTTTACCGGTTCTTCTCGCGCTTGCAGGATGTCGGACTGCAAGAGTTTGGTGGTCGTCTGCGAAAGTGAAAAATCAGCCCCTTGGGTGAGATCGACGCGTTTGTAGTGCGTCATCCCGAGGTAAAAGGTGAAGATCAGAATGAGGAATGCCAGCAGGAGCTGGAATACGGCACGCGCACCAATCCCAAGCCGCTTGACGGGCTGTGGGGGAGGTGCCATTTCAGGTGAAGAATCAGGGGTCATGGTTTCCAGCGCCGGAAGTCCAGCAGGTGATGGGTCAGAATGAGGACGAAGCCGGTCATAGTGAGGTAATAAACGATTGAGCGCGTATCAATGAGTCCACGCGTAAAGAGATCAAGATGTTCCCGGGAGGAGATGAAGTGGAACAGGGGGGCGGCCGCGATTTGGTCCCCCCAGAAGTAGGTGACGAGCCCGAGGAGGAAGTGGACGAAAAGGAGTCCGATGCACAGTACTCCGGCGATGATTTGGCTGGAGGTGAGGCAAGAGGCTAGGCAGCCAATCGCGATGAAAAGTGCTCCCATGAGGGCAATGATGAGTAAGGCCCCATAGATTTCTGCCGATGTGAAGGGTGGGGGGACGCTGGTGAGCGTGGTGAAAAGCTTGAAGTGAATGATGGCGGGAATCCACAGCAAGAGATAGGTCACGTAGGCTGCGCTGTATTTTGAAAGGACGACTTGCCAAGTTTTGACAGGCGCCGTGAGGAGGCCTTCCAGAGTGCCAGAGCGGTTTTCTTCTGAAAAGAGCCGCATCGTGAGAACGGGAAATAAGAAGAGAAAATAAAACCAAAAAGTAGGTGCCTGAAAGACAACGTAGACGAGGCTTTCGGTGCGTGGCACATCCATGAAGCCTTTGATCGTCGTCGAGAGCGAGAGGCCCTGCATCAGCGCCGCAAAGGCGATGATCAGCCAGCCAAAGGGGCTCAAAAAATAACTTTTCAGCTCTTTGAAAAAGAGAGTTCGGAAAATGCGCATAAAATCAGTCTTTTCGGGTTAATTCTACAAACACCTCTTCGAGCGTCGCGCTCTTTCGCATGAGCGATCTCAAAGGCCAATTTTTTTCACGCGCCAGATTAGAAATGCGCAGTCGAGTATCAGTCTTTGGCTCCACAAAGACTGCAAATCGGTTCCAGTCGTCCCGGAGCGGTTTGCTCGTCACTTTTTTCACATTTTCGAGATTGGCGAGCATCGTTTCTCCTTCCTCGGCGGAGATCTTCATTTCGACGGTGATTCGCCCGGCCCGGCGCATATTTTTGATGAGATTGGCGGGCGTGTCTGCGGCTTTGACCTTACCTTCATCAATGATGACCACTTTATTACAGGTCATTTCGACTTCGCTGAGAATGTGGGTAGAAAGGAGAATGGTGTGCTTTTCCCCCAGTCGCTGGATCAGGCTCCGAATGGCGCGAATCTGGTTGGGATCGAGGCCATTAGTGGGTTCATCGAGGATGAGGAGATCAGGTTCATGGATGAGGGCGTCTGCCAGTCCGACTCGCTGGCGATAGCCTTTAGAGAGCGTTTTGATCATTTTTCGCCGCACATGGGTCAGTCCAGCCGTTTCCATGACTTCTCCCATGCGGGTGCGGAGGTGGCTTCCCTTCATCCCCCGGAGGGCTCCCCGGAATTTGAGATACTCTTTGACCCGCATTTCGGTGTAGAGGGGCACATTTTCAGGCATGTAGCCGATGTGCTTTCTCACCTCGAGCGATTCCCGGAAAATATCGTATCCTCCGATGCGTGCCGCCCCAGCGGTCGGAGGGAGGAATCCGGTCAGCATCTTAAGCGTGGTGCTCTTTCCAGCCCCATTGGGACCTAGGAAACCAACGACCTCGCCCTTGGCGACTTCAAAGGAAATTTCGTCCACGGCGAGGTGTCGGCCGTAGCGTTTACTGAGACTGGCGATCTCGATCATGCGTTTTTCTTAGTAGGATCAGGTGTTGCGCGATTGACTCACGCGTGTACGGAGACTAACTAACGGCATAGAGAGTGCTAACCAAGCTCGAATCTCAAACATATCCCCATGGCCTCACATATTTCACCCCGTCTCAATGCTGATTTGCTCGACGAAAATTATGCCAAATGGACCGATGACCCCAGCTCGGTTGATGAGATCTGGGCGGCATATTTTGAAGGTTTTGAACTCGGTTCGACACAATCCAAGAAAGCGCCTCTCCCTTCGAAAACGGAGAGTTCAGGAACCACGATCACCGAGGAGCAGTTGACGTTTCGGGGGAAAGTCGTCTCGGTCGTTTATAATTACCGCGTTCTGGG
>CALGLJ010000161.1 GCA_937930235.1 uncultured Verrucomicrobiales bacterium
GCCTCCTTTTTCACCCCAAAGCACCTGAAAGAGGCCCGCCATCTTGGGTAATCCTTCTGCGGCATAAGAACCCGAAAGTAAATCAAGATACCCATCACCATTTAAATCCACAACCTGTGGAGTCGAGGAAGTGCATCACCATATTCCCGGGATTTCAGCAATCTCACCTCCAGCTTTCAGCCAATCGCCTTTTCCAAAAGCCCCATCACCTTTCCCGGGATAAATCTTAATTCTCCCCCCCTCATACTGCCCTACGAGAAGATCCTTTTTTCCATCTCCATTGAGATCATGAAGACCAGGAGCGGCATAGCCCCACCAATCAGTCTGCAATGGCTTTCCTTCAATGACGACATGATATGGTTCCTGAAAATCTGCGGCAAAACCACTCCCTACAGCCAGACTCGCGATGGTGAAAATTTTTTTAAACACATCTTATAGAGCGCAGCTCAGATCATTTTTTTTGACTATTTTTTTAAACGGTGAAGAAAGTTACTCCCTTTGAATTGGGGTTCTTTTCTTCTAACTCGCAGATCTATTCATTTAAATTACTTAGGCCATAGACCAAACCCTTTCTATTGGCATCATAGGAAGCGTGCTTTAATATGGCACCATGCCCTCAAATCAGAAATCTTTACTCACTCTGCGAACGCTCTCTCTCGCGGTGGCTTCTACAGGATTCGCATATGGTCAATCCTTCACCGCAGATTTTGAATCAGCAATCACGGGATTTGTTTTCATTGATAATCAGGGCGGCAATGACGGAAAACTCAGCTTTCGCCCTGGGGTCAACCCCTCGACTGGGCAACCACAGGGACTCTCCGCCCTTGTCGGACCAGAAATTAGCGTAGATTCCACTACCCTCCAGCCCGGAGCATGGCTCCAGCTAAACACCACCTCAATCGACCCCAGCATTGATTTCACGGCCTCTTATGATTTCTACATTGAACCCGAAGGGAATGTGGATGATTCCACCATCGCCTTCGGTGGATTAAGCAATGGTAACTATTACAGTATCGGCTTCGGAGAATCAGCGAGCTCCAACACCGCCTTTCCTTACTCCGGGGGGACCAGAGTCTCGCGGGAGAACCCTTCTGCTTCCTACCGCAACAATTTACTCGCGACATCTATCTGGTATCGCGCAAGCATCAATTGGACTGCCTCATCCAAAACGTTTAACATCACGATCGCTCCCACTGCCAATCAAGGGAATGTGCTCAGCAATGTCACCATCGTAATGGATGGCGGGGCAACAGAGAGACCCGACATCTCCAGTTTTAATGGTCCTATTTCTTTAGGACTCGGCACCTTCAATGATTCCGTAAGATATGACAACTTCGTCCTCTCTACCGTGCCGAATGGGCCGATCACAACTGCGGACCTCAACGGAAATGGGATACCCGATATGAGCGAACTGCTCTTCCCCTTGCTCGCTCAGTTCCCTCAAGGAGCAGATACTGATGGTGATGGCGTTTCAAACATTAATGAAGCCCGCGCTGGAACTGATCCTTTTAACGCAAACTCAGTCTTCCGCGCAAGAAACACCGCCTTCACCACCGAAGCAGAAGATCGCGTTTCCTTCACTTTCTTTAGCACCCCAGAGGTGAACTATTGCATTCAGTATAACGAAGATCTTCGTGAAGATAACTGGAAGACTCTCACTGGAAAGATCACCGCAAACGGAAATCAGACCACGGTATCTTATGACATCTCTCTTTTCGGAGGGAATAGAGACATTTTCTTCAGAGCAGGAATTTTACCATCCCCAGATACTGATGGTGATGGACTAGAGGATTCACTGGAACGTTATCTCGGTTTTAGCGAAGTCAGCGCCGCAAGCGTCCGTTCCGCCGCCAGTGGCGGAGACCTAGAGCAATTCCGCCAACTCATGCAAGGATCCAGTCCAAATGGAGGAGCTTTTAACAATACAAATGCCCCCGGAACTCCATCATACATTCAGGCGGCACGCTTCCTCACTCAGGCAGCTTTTGGACCAGATACCGCAGAAATAGAAGCTCTCCGCGCTTTAGGAGATAACGCCTATGAAAAGTGGATCGATCAGCAGCTGAACATGACGGAAATGACCCAGTTCAGCACATTTATTAATGCGATCGCAGATCGGGTCCTTGAAGACGCTCAAGGCTTTTCGTCGTTCCTAAATCCTGATCTGCCTTGGCGTGTTGTCAGAGGAACTGGTGCCCGGGCGCCTGATCCAGCAAATAATAACACGATCTTCTTTAGATCAGCTTTCTTTGCCCCCGATCAGTTGCGGGTCCGTCTCGCGATGGCATTGTCGAAAATTTTTGTCGTCAGTGCCAGAGAAAACAATGCCCGCCCCCAGGCAACCTTCCATGATATTTTACTCCGCGGAGCCTTCGGAAGTTATGAAGATTTGCTCTATCGAGTATCAATCAATCACCAAATGGGTCGCTACCTTTCTTCGGTTGAAAATCGTCCCGCTGATCCTCGTACGAACCGGTTCCCTGATGAGAACTATGCTCGGGAAGTCATGCAGCTATTCTCGATTGGGCTCTTTCATCTGAATATGGACGGAACCTATCGC
>CALGLJ010000162.1 GCA_937930235.1 uncultured Verrucomicrobiales bacterium
CCATGATTTACACTACAGATCGAACTGTTCACACCGAGCTTGTCCTTGTCTATCATAAATTCCAGCGATTCTCTTTTCGCTCTCTTTATTATCTTGAATGAGGAAGCTCTCTCAATCGTGACTTGGGAGTTAGTAATCCTATGGGTATTCTGATAAAATGCCTTGGTTGATTTTTCGTAAATTATAAGAAATCTCTTAAGATCACGTTGCTATCACCGATATGAAGGGTTCGATCTTTGAAGCCATTGGCGCGCGAAGCTGCTACGCTGTTCGCTCCGTTGGTAGGTCGTGATACGCTGGCTGACGAGGGCAGGATTGAATTCAGCTCCATAGAGACTTTTACACTTCAAGACCGCTTGAGAATGTCGCGCCTTGTTCAGCTTGTGAAACAAGCTGACTACCAAGAATACGGCGCCCTTTGGCTCTCCGTTTTAATGATCAAGCGAAAGACTACCTCCTGTTGCCACGTTTCATCCCTTGCTTTACTAAAAAAATCACCTTACGATATTCAACATGAACACAATTATTGCCTTCGGCAGCCTTGGTCCGCAGGAGATGGCTCTCATTTTCCTTCTTGTTTTGCTTCTTTTCGGAGCGAAAAAGTTACCTCAACTTGCCCGGGGAATGGGTAAGAGCGTGGGTGAGTTTCGCAAAGCCCGCGAGGAGTTCGAAGATGAAATCCGTAAGGGTTCGGAAGAAGCAGATAAGGAAGACTCCATCCGTGTTTCCGAAGCCAAGGGAAAGGAAGCTCGGGAAAGCTAAGCTTCACTGGGTGAATACGAGATTTTCATGCGCTCCGCAATTTTTGCTCGGAGCGTTTTTTATGTTGGCTTCTTGTGAAGGAGAAGACGCTCAAAAGACGGCACCTCAGAGGGAAGCACTAGCTCAAGAGATCCCCGTCCCTCCTTTTGAAAGCGAAATCCGCTTTCTTTCCTATAATCTGAAGAACTATCTCACGATGACGAACTATCGTCGGGGAGGGAAAAAGACCACTCGCGATAAACCGGAGACAGAAAAGCAGCCGCTCATTCAAATCATCGCGACGGCTAGACCTCATATTTTGGGAATCTGTGAGATTGGAACTCCTGCTGATCTCAAGGATCTGCAAGACCGACTCAAATCTGCTGGGGTGGATCTTCCCTTCTCTCATCACGCTGGAGGGGCAGATCGAACTCGCAAGCTCGGGCTGCTGTCGGCCTATCCTTTCAGCGCGACGAATTCCCAAGACCAGCTCTCATATTCTTTGGGCGGTCGGAAACGATTCATCAGACGTGGTCTGCTGGATGTCACAATTGATCTCCCCTTTGGGTCCACTCACTTCGTGGGAGTCCATTTCAAATCCAAACGCGAAATCGAAGAGGCTGATCAGGAATTGATACGTCTCAATGAGGCGATGCTCACGCGTCGGCACGCGGATGCTATTTTGGAAAATGAGCCTCATTCCCACCTCGTCGTTTATGGTGATTTCAATGACACGCGGCGTAATCCTGCGGTGAAGAAGCTGAAGGCTCCGTATCGTTCAAAAAACTATCTGGAAGATCTCATGATTCGAGATTCAAGGGGGGAGCTCTGGACCCATTACTGGGACGCCCAACATCAGTATTCCCGCTTTGACTACGTCCTGGTCTCTCGATCTCTGAAATCTCAGGTTCACTTTAAAAAATCAGTCATCTTAGATGACCCAGATTGGTTCAAGGCCTCAGATCATCGTGCCATTTTAACGACCTTTCATGCCAAAGCACAGAAAGTTGATTCCAAATAAAGTGGTATTTTCCACCTCCTCAACACTTGAACTCTTTTTCAATTGCGGTAATTTCACCCCAACTTAGTTAATACATATGAGCTATAATAATCCTTACGCAACTCCATCATCGGTGGCCCAAGCCCCGGCAGATGCTCGGTCAGAATTTTATCAAAAGACCTATCTCCATCTGGCGGGAGCGATCGGGCTTCTCATTCTTTTAGAAGCGGCGCTCATCATGACGCCTGCGATCTCCTCCCCTCTCATTGGTTTGATGTTTTCAAGCCCCTATAGCTGGCTCGTTGTTCTGGGCGTATTTATGGGAGTCTCTTGGATCGCCGATAAGTGGGCTCACTCTGATACGAGCCGGGGGATGCAATACTTAGGTCTGGGACTCTTTATCGTAGCGGAGGCGATCATCCTTCTCCCCATGATTTATATGGCGATGGTGCAGATGGCGATGCCTGATCTTATCATGCAGGCTGGGATCATTACCGGAGCTCTCTTTGCAGGACTGACTTTTGTGGCCTTCACCACGAAGAAGGATTTTTCTTTTATGGGCGGAATGTTGAAGATTGGTGGTTTTGTCGCCATCGGACTCATTGTTGCTTCCATCCTGATTGGCTTTAATCTCGGAATCTGGTTCTCGGGAGCGATGATTCTCTTTGTGGGAGGAACCATTCTCTATCAGACAAGTAACATCATTCATCATTATCGTACTGATCAGTATGTGGCAGCCTCTCTGGGGCTATTTGCCAGTATCGCGACCCTTTTCTGGTATGTCCTCCGCTTCCTCATGGCATTTGCGAGCGACGACTAAAGCCGACTGGTTTTAGATTTTTCAAAAACCCAAGACTGGAGATCGGTCTTGGGTTTTTTTGAAAAAAATCAGGGACTCATCTTTTTTTGAAGCGGTAGTTGTCATGACGAAATAAGCGTGTCAATCTGTCGCGCTTTTCCCATTCTGTGAAATCTGCTGTCTTAGAAAAACTTCTCACTCGTCTTGATCAGATCGAGCCGGGGGAAGTTCAGGCCCTGCTTTCGCGACTTGTGCGAGAAAAGGGATTTCTCCAGCGCGTCTTCGAGTCCCTTCAGGAAGGCCTCCTATTGGTCGAGAGCAGTGGAACGATCAGCTTCATCAACCAAGCTGGCTGCCGTTTTTTCGGGACGACGGCGGAGCAAGCTCAAGGAGCAAAGCTTGCTACCATTGTGCGTGGGCTCGACTGGGATCATCTCATCGGCTCGCCGCGGACGACGGTGAGTCGGGATCTGGAAGTATTTTATCCCGAAAACCGGTATTTAAATTTCTACCTCTCGCCCATCGCGGAGGAAGACGAGGAAGACCTCGGGCACGTGATGCTGGTTCGTGATGTCACCTCGTCTCGAGAAGAAACAGCCGCCGAGATCGAATCAGAAAAATTAAGCGCCCTGACCTTACTGGCGGCCGGAGTTGCACATGAGATTGGAAATCCCCTCAATTCACTCTCACTCCACTTACAGTTACTGGAGCGGAAAGTTCGAAATCTCTCTGAGCAAGATCAAGACTCGCTCCACGAGCACCTCCAGACCGCAACGAATGAGATCGAGCGTCTCGATACCATATTAAAGCAATTTTTACAGGCCATCCGCCCCACCGCGCCTCAGCGAGAAAGCGCTGACCTCCATGAAATCTTAGAAGAGAGCCTTCTACTCCTGAAGCCAGATCTGGAGACACGGGACATCCAAGTCACCCTCAAACTCACCGAGAGCCTGCCCTCTCTGTCACTCGATCGTGGTCAGATCCAACAGGCTCTCTACAATCTCATTCGCAACGCTTATCAAGCGATTAGCCCTCCTGACGGAGAAATCACGATTAAGTCCAGAGCGACGGACTATGAAGTCGCTCTCTCGATTACAGATAATGGGACTGGCATTTCTCCCGAAGTGATGGGGGCTGTTTTTGAACCATTTCATACGACTAAAGCTTCCGGCACCGGTCTGGGACTCCTCATCGTGCGCCGCATCCTGCGCGAACATGGCGGTGAACTGGAAATGGAGAGCGAAGAAGAAATTGGCACCACGGTCACGCTCTACTTACCACGCACGGACAAACAAGTGCGTATGCTGGAGGACCAACCACCGATCGAAATTTAATGCATACCTTACTCATTGTAGATGACGAAAAAGCGACTCGTGATGCGCTGAATATGGCTCTGAACGAGACCTTTGACTGCTACCTTGCCGCCGACCTCAGACAGGCCAAACAAGTCTTAGAAAACGAAGAGATCGATCTGATGCTGACCGATCTGCGCTTGGGAGGAGATTCCGGCATGGAGGTTCTCGATACCGCCTTAGCTTGTCAGCATGTCCCGGTCTCACTCATGATGACGGCCTATGGCTCTGTCGATACGGCGGTGGAAGCGATGCGACGGGGCGCTTACCACTTTGTCACGAAACCTCTCAATCTCGATGAAGTGGAACTCCTCCTGAAACGGGCGTTAGCGAGTCGCACTCTGGAGAAAAAAAACCGGGAGCTCTCGATCGAAGTTGCCACGCTGAAAAAAAGTGCAGGTAACGCCGCGCACGGGCTGGACCGTATCATCGGAAAGTCTGGCCCCATCATTAAGATTACGGAAAAGATTTTACAAATCGCTCCGACAAAGGCGACCGTCCTCATTCAGGGAGAAAGTGGAACGGGTAAAGAAGTGGTAGCGCATAGCTTGCACGATCTTTCCGGGCGTCCTGCGGAAAAATTCGTAGCTGTCAATTGCGCCGCTCTTTCCCCTCAACTTTTGGAATCTGAGCTTTTTGGCCACGAAAAAGGGGCCTTCACCGGAGCGACCCAAAGACGTATGGGCCGCTTTGAGCAAGCCCATGGAGGAACGCTCTTTCTTGATGAAATCGGCGAGATCGATCAAGCCACGCAAGTCAAACTCCTGCGCGCACTCTCCGAACGCACCGTCGAACGCGTCGGCTCAAACACGCCAATCAAAGTGGATGTCCGGGTGATCACCGCGACCAACAAGAATCTCGCGGAAATGGTGACGCAAGAAACATTCCGAGAAGATCTCTATTTTCGCCTCAATGTCCTAGGGCTCGTCATGCCTCCCCTGAGAAATCGGCGGGAAGACATTGTCCTTCTCGCGAATGCCTTTCTCGAAGAATTTGCGAAAGAGAATGATCGTCCTCAGAAGCCACTCACAGATGCCGCGATGGCTCATCTCCTAGCCTATCATTGGCCTGGGAACGTCCGTGAACTCCGCACCGCTATCGAGCACGCCGTCGTGATGTCAAATCAAGATCAGCTCGACCTTCACCACTTGCCGGAGTTCGTCTTGGGCACAAAAGAGGTCTCTCATGCGCAAGAAGGTAAAAACGACCTTGCCGCAGGGCAGGAATTCAACTTGCATGCCCTCGAACAACGCACGATTCGCAGAGCGCTGGCTGCCACAAGTGGTAATCGCACCAAAGCAGCAGAACTTCTAGGCATCAGTCGTCGTACTCTACAGCGGAAACTCCACGACGTATCTCCCACGGACTAACTATTATTATGAGCAAAAACAATGACATCGGCGGAATGAACGCCGCAGTTCTTATCCGCCGACTCCTCTTTTTTGTCCTCCTCTTCGGCTTAGTATTTTTTTACCTCGTCCTGACTTTCAAAGGACTCACCTCTGCGAAAGGCATGGAGCAGGCTCAGCTCGGCCGAGAAATTGCACGTGGCAATCATTACACCACCAAGATGATCCGGCCCGCTGCCATCTGGCAGACACAGACAAATGCAGAGGCCAATGGAGGATCGAGTAACGACATTCAGCTCGACGCCTTTTTCGATACCTACAACGCCCCGCTCCAGCCATTTATCTACTCCGTAGTGATCAAAGCGGTGGGTGGCGATGATTTCTCACGTTTTCAAATGGTAGAGGGTCTCAATAATATCTACCGCCTTGATCGCGTCATTGCCGCCGTATCGGTGATTTTTTTCCTCATTGCCATCGGAGTGAATTACCTCCTGATTTCACGTATTTTCGATGTGCGAATCGCAGGAGTCACCGCACTTCTCATGGCCCTGAGTGATCTCATGTGGAAATTCACTCAGACAGGCCTCCCGCAAATGCTCATGCTGGTTCTGTTCTCGTGCGCCATGTTCTTTGCTTATTGCGCACTCGAATCCACGATCGAAGGAAAATCTGCGATGGGTTCCATCATCACCGCAGGAGTGTTCCTGACTCTACTCGTATTGACAAAATGGCTTGCCATCTGGCTAGTAGTCGGATTCCTAATTTATGCCGCCTTTACTTTCCGACCTCGCGGCGGAGCCTCGCTCATCGTCCTCGTGATCGTCGGGATCGGTTGTGGGTATTTTTTAATCCATAATCTGGATCACTCTGGAAATCTCGGAGGAACTGCTCACCTGAATCTCTACGGCGGAATCACCGACTCTGAGGAAGGGATCATGCGCAATAGTGACCCTAGTGATGATACCTATCGAATCCTCTACAGCCTAAAAAGCCTCATCCTGACCACCTTAGGAAACATCCTGAGACAGGCAAACTTCCTCTACAATAACCTCGGATCCATCATTGCCGCGCCCCTCTTCTTCTTTGCTCTGCTCCACCCTTTCAAGCGGCATTCCATTGCGAGATTCCGCTGGCTCATTCTGTTGACATGGATTTTTGCCACTGCGGGTATGGCTCTTTACGGCCTATCTAACAACTCTACGGATGCGAACCAACTTCACATCCTATTCGCCCCCCTCATGACCGCATACGGATTAGCCTTTGTCTCGATTCTCTGGAGTCGACTCGAACTTCCCGCAGGCAGTAGCATCCTTCGATTTGGGCATTTTGTCGTGATCGTTGCCATCAGTGCTGGACCTTTGCTCCTCACCTTACCGCGCGCGCTCAAGGCCAGCCTCATCACAGATGAAGCTCAGCTACCAGTCTGGCCTGCCTACTGGCCACCAGTACTCAATCGTAATTTACATAATACCACTACAGATAAATCCATCATTGTATCAGATCAACCGTGGGCCGTCGCTTGGTATGCGGACCGTCATTGTATTTGGCTTCCGAGAAAAATCTCTGAATTCAACGAATTTGAAAAAATCATATCGGAACAGAAACTGGAACTTTCCGGCATCCTCATTACCCCGTCTTCCTTTGAAAACAATCCGCTCTATCAACCGGGACGCTTTGGAAGAAATGAAGACTTTGCTTCTCTCATGCTCGATCCCATATCCATCATTACGACAGAAGGACAATTCAACGGTTTGCGGAATTACGACCGCAACTTAGCTCCCCTTCTCGCCCGTTACCCCGAAATGAAAGCGCTCTTCCCAGGTCGCATTCACTACTATTCAGCCAAACCTGTGATCGATAATTAGTCATCAGCCTTCGAACTCATGGCCAAAGCCAAAAAGTCTACCTCTAAGACAACTCCTGCTAAACCCGAGTCGTTTGAAGAATCACTCAGTGAGCTCGAAAAGCTCACCGAACTGATGGAAGAAGAGAACCTTCCTCTCGGAGAAATGGTAAAAGCCTTCGAAAGAGGCCAAGATCTCTTGAACTTTTGTCAAAAATCCCTCACTTCAGCTCGAGAAAGCATAGAACTCATCGAAGCAGAGAAACTCAAGCCCGCTGCTGCCGATCATCACACTCCCTCAAAAGCCGACCCTGCCACTACAGACGACGATGTCCGACTCTTCTAATCAACCTCTCTTAGACCAGATCACTGCTCCTTCCGACTTGGACCAATTCAGCAATGAGCAGCTTATTGATCTCGCCCAAGAGATTCGTGACAACCTCATCAATACCCTCTCAAACACGGGCGGTCATCTCGGCCCTAATTTGGGAGTGGTTGAACTATCCATCGCGCTTCACAAAGTTTTTGAATCCCCTACTGACAAATTCCTCTTTGACGTTTCCCACCAAGGATACGTCCATAAGATGCTCACGGGCCGCGCTTCTAAAATCGGGACCATCCGCCAGTATGAAGGACTGAATGGATTCCTCCTCCGCACCGAATCCGAGCACGACTGCTATGGTGCGGGACATGCAGGAACGGCACTTTCGGCAGCCCTTGGAATGTGTTCCGCACGTGATCTCAAGGAAGAGGACAATCATGTTGTTGCCGTCGCCGGTGATGCCGCTTTTACCTGCGGCCCTACCTTGGAAGCTCTGAACAATATTGCTGAGACAACCAAGCGCTGCGTCGTCATTCTCAATGACAATGAATGGTCCATCGACAAAAACGTAGGGGCGCTGGCTAAATACTTTAACGCCCTCCAAACTCATAGCACCTTCAGTGACATTCGAGAAAAAGCCGCTGAATTTGTTGAAAAAATTGGCGGAAGTGGAGCTCGAAAACTCGCCCACAAACTCGAGCGTAACGCCAAAAATATCCTCGTCCCAAATGTTCTCTTTGAAAAATTTGGACTCCGCTATTTTGGCCCCATCGATGGTCATGACCTCCCGCTCCTTATTCAAACTCTTGAATACCTCAAGCATCAGGAAGAACCCGTCATCCTCCACATCATCACCGAGAAAGGACGCGGCTACCAACCTGCCCTCGATAAGCCTGGAAAATTCCACGGCCTCGGCCCTTACAATGTCACCGATGGCTCGACCAACTCAGGAGCCCCTACTTTTTCCGAACTCTTTGGCCGGGCGGTGACCGACTTTGCAAAGGACGACAAAAAAATTACCGCCATCACCGCCGCCATGCCCGGTGGCACTAAGCTCGAAACCTTTAAAGAAGAAATCCCGGAGCGATATTTCGATACCGGAATCGCCGAAGAGCATGCCGCGCTCTTTGCCTGCGGACACGCCACCCAAGGGTTACGCCCATTCCTCGCCATCTATTCTACCTTCATGCAACGCGCCTACGACATGATCATTCATGATATGGCCTTGCAAAACCTCCCCGTCCGCCTCTGCATGGATCGAGGAGGACTTTCGGGTGACGACGGCCCGACTCATCACGGACTCTTCGACATCGGCTATCTCAGGCACGTCCCCGGCCTCGTCCACATGCAAGCCAAGGATGAAGATGAATTCATCGACATGCTGTGGACCATGGCGCAATACGATGAAGGCCCGATTGCCATCCGGTACCCACGCGGTAACGGCCCCGGCGCCACCATTAAAGAGAAACCGAAACTCCTCGAAATTGGTAAGGCTGAAATCATCCAAGAAGGATCTGAGGTCTGCCTCATCCCTCTCGGGACAATGATGGAACTCGCTCTGGAAACCAAAACAGAACTTGAGGCCAAAGGCCACTCCGTCACCCTCATCAATCCTCGGTGGATCAAGCCACTCGATGCCGATGCCATCAAACGCCTTGCCAACGATGCCAAAGTCGTCTGCACATTCGAAGACCATGTCTTATTCAACGGCTTTGGATCGAGCATTATCGAGCTCTTACATGACTCCGACATCAGTACTCCGGTAGAGCGCATCGGATGGCCAGATGAATTCGTAGAACATGGAAAACCGGAAATTCTTCGTGAAAAACACGGACTCACCAGTGCCGCCGCGCTTGAGAAAATTTATAAACGCTTGAATTAGCTCACTTTCGAAAAAGCCCAGCTTCCAAATTTATTATTTGCCTGATTCAAAAAAGAGAAGAATATTAGTAGGAGAAAGGGTAGTCCTTTCTTAAATATCAGCTAAAACCAATCATGAAATCGATCCTGACAATATCAGCAATTTTCGCCTTCGGCGGACTTTCTTATGGACACTGCGGCTCCTGCGAAAAAGGCCACGCTTCTAAAGAGGGCGCTAAATCTGAATGTGCACCATTAGCGTGCAAAAAATCTGAGTGCGCAAAAGGCGAATGCTTCCCCGATGCCAAGACCGTCAAACTCGCCATCACTGGCCTCAAGGACCAAGCCCTCAGAGATAAAGCAATGGCAGTCATCGCTCAATTCGACGGAGCAAAAGCCAAGAAATCATGCAATGGCCTCGCGATCAAATACGCCGCCTCTACCGTAAAAGAGACTGACATCATTCAGGCTCTTACAAAAGCAGGTCTCGAGGTGACCGAGCAAGAAGTCCGTATGAAAATTTCTGGAATGACCTGTGGAGGATGCTCTGACTCACTGACCAAGACTCTCGCTAAGACAGATGGAGTCGTCGGCATCAACAAGGTGTGCCATGCGAGTGGACATGCCGTATTCACCATTGATCCAGGTATCACCGATCACCAGAAGATCACCTCAGTCATCAATGCGACGAAATTCCAAGTCGCCAAGGCTAAGAACGTGAAAGCTGAGGAAACGCCTCAAAGTTAATCCTTGCTCGAAATTTTTCTCAAAAACCGCCTTCTTGCGAGAGGGCGGTTTTTTTGTTTTGAAAAAAACCGAGGAGAATCTCTCCATTTATTTGTAGTGGTAATCTCGCCAGTTCGTCTTAGCGTCCATAAGAATCGTGTTTGGAAAATTGCTCCTTCTCTTTATTCTCGTCCCTTTGGCTGAGCTCTATCTTTTCATGACCTTGGGCGATGCTCTTGGGATATGGAATACCATCGCGATCATTATCATCACCGCATTCCTGGGCGCCTCACTTGCCAAATCTCAGGGACGCATGGCCATGGCCAATTTCCAGAATGCTATGGCCTCGGGTAAAATGCCGCACCACGAAGTTCTTGATGGCTTAATGATTCTGATCGCCGGAGCAGTTCTCTTAACTCCCGGATTTTTAACCGATGCGATTGGCTTCGCCTTACTCTTCCCGCCTACGCGTCTCATCGTTCGCAAATTACTTGCCGATCGATTGAAAGACAAAATACAAGTCATGGGGCCGAGGCCTTCGATGAAAGCGTCACCGGAGAAATCCAAACTCGATGACGGTAATGTCATCGACGTCTAAGGTTCGCGATATAGGCGCTATATTTGAGGAGCTTCTTGGTGCGCTCTCTTGCCCCGAGTCATTCCCCAAATCAAAAACCCCACGCCAATTAAGATCATAAAAGTTGAGTAAAATTGCCCCTTGGTGAGACTCATAATTTCTTCAGAATCTGGCTCACGCACATTCTCTACCAAGATCCGAAAAATGGCGTACAAGATAAAGAAGATGCCGGTTATGATCCCGTGACCTAATTTAGGAAAACGCACTCGGAGCAGGTATAAGACGGCGAAAATAAGCGCTCCTTCGAGTACACCTTCATATAACTGAGAAGCGTGACGAGGATCAATATGATCCCCTAGAGCGGCTAAAACTTTGGGATCATTTCGCGAAATTTCCACGACCGAGGGGTAAATAGAATATTGCGTTGCTCCTTGCTGCGCCAAGAGAGCTCCCACCTCGTCACTAACGGTCGCAGCTTGGTTGACCGCATGCTCCAACTGATCACGGTCTTCAAGTTTGTAGAGAGAGGCAGGAAATTTCACCCCCCAGGAGGATGTCGTTTTGATTCCGTAAAGTTCACCATTAATGAAATTCGCCATTCGACCAAAAAACACTCCGAGAGGGGCGACAATGGCAATCCCATCACCTAAGCCGGGCCAAGACAATTTATGCTTCCACGCGTAGAAGAGCGTGAAGAAAAAGATTCCCAGGATCCCTCCATGGGAAGACATCCCGCCCTCCCAGACCTTAATGATGGTCAGCGGATCTTTCGTAACCGCCTGCCAACCATTCTCCGGGATCATGTAAAACAGCACATAACCCACCCTTCCTCCAAGAAACACCCCAAAGAACGCGGTAAAAGTCACCACATCAGCCACTTTCTCAGGTCCCACCACCCAGAGCTTCCTTCGAGCAAAATGGAGCAGAATCAAATACGCCATCAAGAATCCCGCAACATAAGCGAGCCCATACCAACGCAGCTTCAACGGACCCAATTCAAAGATAATGGGCGAAAGATCGTGGACGTATGTAGCAAGAACAGAAATCACAAAAGGACTTCATGAAATGCCACCGCTTTTGGCAACTTCCTTCACAACCAACCATCCAAAATAGGTCAGGTAACCGAGCAAGAGGATTCCCCCCTCCCAACGATCAACTCGCATCCGCCCCCACATCATCGGGAGAACTAAAAAACTGATTGCTAGCATGATCCAAAGATCCAAATCCATCAGCGCACCTTGCGAGAGCGGAGCCACGCTTGCGGTGAAACCCACGACCGCTAAGATATTAAAAATACAGGATCCCACGACATTCCCGACCACAATGTCACCCTGCTTTTTCATGGCAGCCACGACCGAAGTCGCCAACTCCGGCAGCGAAGTCCCAAAGGCAAAAAGTGTGAGCGCGATCACCTCAGGAGAGACTCCGTATGAAAGTGCGATATTTTCTCCACCATACACCATCCGATTCGCTCCGATCACGAGGAGTAAAATACCAATCGCGACGAGTCCCAGATCCATCGTGATTCTCAAGACCCCTCCGTCCCGGGCATGGACAATCACCTCTTCTGAGACATCCTCCGATTGGTCTTCCGGCTCAGAACGGGCCAACCAAAGGCTACTCGTCACATAAATACCGATCAACACCGCTAAAATTCCGCCTTCTCCTCGTGAAATGACTCCATCCCGCAAGAACCAAACAAAGATCACCGAAGCGAGCAGTAAAATGGGCATTTCACGGCGCACAATTTGACGCTGAATCGCTATCGGAAAAACCATCGCAGCGACTCCAAGGACTAAGGCAATATTACAAATATTAGATCCGATCACATTTCCTAGGGCCATGCCGCCATTCCCATCGAGATTCGCCCCCACACTTACCGCGAGTTCAGGAGAACTCGTCCCAAAGGCCACGACGGTCAGCCCAACGACTAAGGGACTCAGTCCACAGCGGATGGCGAGCGTCGAAGCTCCCTGCACCAGCCATTCCGCCCCATAGTATAGCAATACGAGACCAAGTAAGATCCATGCAAAATTTGCGAGCAGCTCCACAGGTCGAACTTGCTACACTCTGTCCGGAAACTCAAGCGGGACAAAACATGAATCCTCTATTAAGGGCATTTCCAGAAACAAAAAAGCGTATCCAGAAAAACCAGATACGCTTTGTAATTTTGTGACTTAAAAAGAATTTGGAATCAATCACTCTGGAGTGACGATCTTCAAAAGCTCGATATCGAACACAAGCGTTCCACCAGGACGGCCTCCACCAGGATTCTCGCCATATGCTTTGTCCGCCGGAATCCAGAAGCGACGCTTCTCTCCCTCGACCATCAGTTGAACCCCTTCGGTCCAGCCCGCAATCACCCCATTCAGAGGAAATTCGGTCGGCGCACCGCGCTGGACTGAGCTATCAAACAGTTTTCCATCGGTCTGCCAGCCACTGTAGTGAACGCTCACCGTGTCTGTCGCCTTCGGCTTACGAGTGCCTGTTCCTTTATTAAGAACGCGATGCGAGATTCCGCTTTCTGTTTTCTCGGCTCCTTCAGGAGCTGCCGCGACGTCTTCCGGAGTCTTTGGAGGATCGGGAGCTTTCTTGAAATCGAGAAGCTCCAGATCGACTACGAGAACTTCTTCCGGCTGCATCCCACGTGCGAATGGACCTGCCAGTTTAGCAGGCATCCAGAAGCGGTTTTTCCCGCCTTTTGAGAGGAGTCGAAGCCCCTCAGTAAAGCCTGGGAAGATTTTATCAAGAGGCACTGAAACTGGCTGACCTTGTTTCTTGGAATCTTGAATCTGAGCCCCATTAGGAGCCCATGCCGCAAAGTGAAAGTCTACAATATCAGAGGCACCCGGCTTCTCTCCTTCGCCTTCTTTCTCGACGATGTAGGCCAAGCCTGAATCTGTTTTCTTAGCATCCGCTGGGGCTGCTGAAGCTGGTGGCTCTTCTCCTTTAGTGATGGAAAGAAGCTCGATATCGAACACCAAAAGACCACCAGGGCGGCCTCCCCCCGGGTTCTCTCCGTAACCAAGCTCGGCTGGGATCCAGAAACGGCGTTTTTCATTTGCGACCATGAGCTGAACTCCTTCGGTCCACCCTTTGATCACTCCATTTAAAGGAAAACTTGCAGGCTGGCCGCGTTTCACGGAGCTATCGAACATCTTCCCATCGGTCGTCCACCCAGTGTAATGCACTGAGACGGTATCAAATGACCGCGGATGCTCCGTGCCATCACCTTTTTTCAAAACCTTCCAGGCTAGGCCCGAAGTTGTCTTCTCAGCATCAGCCGGGGCTGCTGCTACGTCTGCTGGCGCTTTTAATTCATCGCTCACGTCTTGTGCGTAACTGCTAAGCGAAAAAACACCACCCAAAATCCCGGCCAGTGCCGATCGCTTGATGATTTTCATACCCCCAGACGCTCGTCTGCTACGACCGATGTGTCAACGCCACATCTCACAAGAATGAGCAGAAAAACCCGCTCCAAAGCTCGTCAACCAATACCGATGGTCATTTTCCGCAGATTTCAGCCTCTCTTCGAGTGCGAAAAGGACACACGGACTGCTGCAATTCCCTACCTCTGACAAGACTTTACGGGTTTCCGCCAGTTTCCACCCCATCTTTTGCTCAAGAGCATCGATGACATCCCTTCCTCCAGTATGTGCCAGCACTTGGTCTGGCTCCGCACCACGCTTTTCCCACAATCGCGCCACCGCTTCCGCCGCAAGTTCAGGCACAGCGCGGTGCAATTTATTTTGTAACTTTCCATTCCCATTCACAAATCGAATCTTTTCCCTCTCTGCTGGGAGGTGCAGCGTTTGGAACTCACCCACGCTCCATTTCCCCTCCTCTGGGACATCGCTCCAGATCGCAGCCGATGCTCCATCTCCGAAAAGGCATAAACTAATCAACACTCCGGGATCATCATTCACAAAGAGAGCTGCAGAACACACTTCCACCGCAATCGTGGCTACCTTACTGCCTGGATTGGCCGCAAGAAACCCCTCTGCTGTTCGAAGCATCGGAATCGCAGCTCCACATCCTAAACCGACGATATCTTGTAAAAAAAGATCCTCTTTTAGTCCCAACGCTTCCGCCACATGACTGGTCAGCCCAGGACAGAGATAGCCGGTGCAAGTGCAAATGAAGAGCGCATCAAGATCATGCCCCTCAAGCACTTTCTTGAGAGCTTCAACTGCAAGCTGAGGAGCTTCTCTCTCAAAGTATTCATTTAGCTCCTGAGCATCGGCATCAAACATAAGGTCTGGATCAGCCGTCGCAAAATAACGCTGCGAGATACCAGAATCTCCCGTTAGAATTTTCTTAATGAGAAGTTGGGAACGATTGCTCAGCCCATCCACCGTCTTGGCCCTACGAAAAATTTCATAGCATTCAGGCTGTGAGTAGACCTGATCAGGAAAGGCACTCGCGATCGCTTCAAGATACATGATGCGTAACTTCGAGTATCTTCTGTGTTTTCCAACGTATAAGATGAGTTTTATTTAATTTGGCCATTAACGTAGATTATGATGCAGCCATTGGAATGGAATGAGGCCAGATTTCGCAGCCGCAGAAAGCCCGACTCGGCCCCACTTGGTAATGAGAAAATGATGCAACCCGAGAGCCAATTTCATCCGCTTAGAAAAACGTTGCTCCAAGGAATCACGAATCGCCTCCTGGCACTCTGCCCAACTCGCCTCCGCGCGCGCCCACGAAATGAGTGGCTCCAGCGCGCATTCGGCTGATTCAAATGCCATCGACATCCCATTTCCCGTAAAGGGAGGGATCATACGATCGGCATCTCCCAGAACACAAAGCTCTCCTGCCCCCTCCTGCTTCCCAAGTGCAAAACCACTGATTCCAGTCAGCGATTGCTCATTGAGCTCACCCCGCTCCAAGCGTTCCGCCAGAACATCGAGGCGACAGGCTCTGAGATAATTGATCATCAAATTTTGTTTCACCATTGTTCGCTTCCGAAAAAGCCCGCACACATTCACCCCTTCTTTCACCGGAGTGAGTCCGACATAGCCCCCTTCCCCAAGGTGCATTTCTA
>CALGLJ010000163.1 GCA_937930235.1 uncultured Verrucomicrobiales bacterium
GATAACCTGTATTTCCTACCGTCAGGTATTCTTCCGGCTGATGCGGCCGGTATTTTGAACTCTCGCCGGATGTCAGAACTCTTACAGGATGTGAAGCAACGGTTTGATCTCGTTCTGGTGGATTCTCCGCCGATTCTTGGAGTGAGTGATGCAGCGGTCCTTGCGAGTGAAGTGGATCTCACCATGATCGTGGTTCAGCATCGTAAGCTTCCACGAAATATGCTTCTCCGCGTGAAACAAGCGGTGGAAAATGTCGGAGGAACTGTGATCGGAGTCGTCCTCAATAATGTCGATGTGCGTAGCGATAGCCAATATCAATATTATACAAGCTATTATACCTATTACGCTCCGACATCAATTGATGAGAATTCCACTGCAGCCAGTTCGGCTCCAGTTGCCGCAGCAAGCCCAAACCGCCAAACGAATAAAGACGGCGACCTCTACTAAAAATTGAAACAAAGGCCCTGATCTAATAATCTCAATCTAAAATATTTTATGAAAAAACTACTAACTCTCTTATTTTCCTTACTGATGAGCATCCACGGGATGGCGAACATCAGGCCGAACCAGCCGTTGCAGATCACGATCCAAGGTGTTCCTCCCGCTGAACAATCTCGTTTGAATTCGAAATACCAAGTTTCTGCATCTGGCTATATTACGATGTGGAAAATTGGAACCATTAAAGCATCTGGAAAAACTAAAGATCAACTGGCTGCTTCGATTGCAGCGGCTTATCGGGCTAAGGGGATCTACACCGCTCCTGTTTTCCAGGTCATTGCTCAGAATGAAGATGGAGTTGTTTTGAAGACATTCACGGTAGGGGGACAGGTGAGATCACCTGGATCACAGCCTTACCGAGATGGGCTGACGATCTTTGAGGCGGTGCAAGCGGCCGGCGGACCAACTCCTTTTGGCGCCATGAATCGAGTGAAGCTCTTCCGTGCCGGAAATGTCAAAGAATACAATATCAAGAGCGATAAGCTCAAAGGAATCCGTATTTATCCTGGCGATACCATCGAAGTTCCTCAGAAAAAGTGGACTGGCAATTAAGAGTGTCATTGAGTGCCCTTTTTTAAGGCAATTCTATTTTAAAAGCAGCTTACCAGAAATGGTAAGCTGCTTTTTTCTAGCCGGGATGCTCTGCGATCCAAATGTTTTGTCTGCGGAGTTGCACTCTCGGTAAGGATGCGTATTTTCTTAGTAGTGAAATTTCTCGCTCTCCTTGTCATCACGTTCACAAGTTTTGTGAATGCGAGAGAGCCAGTGAAGGAGGTTGCGATGCCACACTTCGATGATTTGGTATCGGCAGATTTTAAAATACGGGAAAAGGTGCAGGAATCGATGGTTCCTTGGATCGCACATGACCCAGAATTTGCAAAGTCCACCTTGCTCGATATTTATCGTCAGGCAAGTAATCCGGAACTCCGAGTGCGTTTATTTTACCTGATTGAGCGAGCGTATTTCCCCCCAACGAGAGGTTTTTTAGGAATTACCTTACGAACTTCCGTTGATCAAAGTGATGGGATCGTGGTCACTTCCGTGTTGCCTGGTTCACAGGCAGAATTCCATGGAATTTTACCGGATGACCTCATCATGAAGATCGGACTCTGGCAGGCCAAATATGCTCCTGATCTCGACAGGCAATTTATTACGCAAGTGACTTCCTACGCTCCTGGTAGCGTGATCCCAATGACGATTCTGAGAGGAGAGGAAACGATCAATCTCGATTTTCGCTTTGGAATATTTCCTACCCCAAGTGAACAAATCAAATCCGCGGCTGGAGCGCCTAATCGAGAGATTCTTCAACAGTTTGATCAATTTCGCGCTTGGTTTGAGCATGCTGTCCGTGATGATCAAAAAACCACATGATGAGAGTTGTGAGATTCTCTTCGAATGAAAGACGTGGACAGCCTGCATGTTTTGCGCGAGGCTATACACATCCCCTGATACCCTTTTTTCTAAGTTATGTTTAAGAACCTACGTCGCTTTCTCGCACCTGCCTTAGCCCTCTGGCTTGTTCCTAGCTGCGGCTCCTATGCTGCTGATTTCAATCTTGTTGGCCGGGAAATGTCCCGCATGCTCAAGAATGGTCACTATGCCAGACTGCCATTTAATGAAAAACTCAGTGCGCGATTTTTCGACGTGTATATCGAGACCTTGGATCCGGCAAAACTCTATTTCCTCAAGAGCGACATCGAGAATTTTTCCAAGAAATATAAATCAAATTTACACGCTCTGCTTGAGAATGAAAACGCTCTCCCAGCGGCATCAGAAATTTTTGAAGTTTTCCGGAGTCGGCTGAATGAGCGTATTACGACAGCGAAGGACATTCTCAAAAACGAAAAATTCACCTTTGAGAGTGATCGATGGGTCATGAATGATCGTGAAGACGCGGAGTGGCCTGCCGACAAAGCGGCAGCTCGCGAAGAATGGAAACTCCTGATGGAGCAGGCTCTTTTATCTGAAGTCATGCGACGGGAGCAGATTGAGCAGCGCGCAAACGAGCTTGGAAAAGAAAATCCATTCAAAGACGAACCCTCTCCGCAGGAAAAAATTATCCTTCGCTATGAAAGGGTATTAAAATTTTATCAAGAATTCGACACGGAAGAGGTCGCGAATTTCTTCTTTAGTGCCGTGGCTAGGTCTCACGACCCACATAGTGAATATCTCAGCGCGAGGGAATTAGAGCAATTTAAGATCGGAGTCAGTAATGAGCTGGTGGGGATTGGTGCGGTATTGAAAGCGGAAGACGATGGCGCGACCAAAATTGATGGTATTGTTAATAATGGACCGGCTGATAAGCAGGGAGATCTCCAGCTTGGAGACCGAGTGGTGGCGGTAGATTCTTTGAATAATGGGGAATGGATCGACATTATGTTCATGTCCTTGGACAAAGTCGTGGAGAAAATCCGGGGCAAAGAAAAGACTTCTGTGGCTTTAAAGGTTGAACCCGCAGGAGGGGCCACTGGTGAAACCCGTATTATCATTATCGAGCGGGAAGTCGTCACGATGAAAGATGGTCTCGCCACTGCAGAAATTTATCAGTACGGAGAGGGTGATGAGGCGACTCGGTTGGCGGTGTTACGCCTCCCTTCTTTTTACTTTGACTATGAGGATCGGAGCAAACGTGTTTCGACTGATGTCGAAGTGATTCTGAATCGTCTAAAAGAAGAAAAAATTGATGGTCTCGCCATTGATCTTCGTGGCAATGGGGGCGGGTCTCTTGAAGAGGTGCGTCGTCTTACAGGGTTTTTTGTGGGCCGTGGCCCGGTCGTTCAAATCAAAAAAACAAGTGGCCATATCGAGTCTCTAAATTCAGATTACCGGAAGCCTCTCTATACTGGTCCGATGGTTGTCTTTACAGACAAAGGTAGTGCTTCTGCGAGTGAAATTCTTGCAGGTGCTCTTCAGGATTATAATCGGGCAATCGTGATCGGAGAATCTTCGACCTTTGGTAAGGGAACGGTGCAACAGCCGATGGATATTGCTAAGTGGATGCCATTCTTGTCTGACCGAGAGCGTGCCGGGTATGTGAAATTAACGATCCAAAAATTCTACCGTGTTTCCGGTGACTCCACTCAGAAAAAAGGAGTGGTGCCGGACATTATTTTTCCATCAACCAATGATGTCATGGAAGTCGGTGAAGCCCATGCGGATTTCGCGCTGCCTTTTGACCGAATCCGGAAAGCGGGGGACTTCACTCCTTTCAATCGCCAGAACTTGTTTGTGCCGATGCTTCAGGAAAAAAGCATCCTTCGGCGCAGTAAAAATAAAGACTTCATCTATCTTAAAGAAGATATCGCTCGAATTAAAAAGGCAATCGATGAAAACCGGACGTCATTGAATCGTGAAGTGCGTCGCACGGAAATTAAAGAAAATGAGGTGCGCCGTAAGGGGCGGAATAAAGAGCGCATCGAACGCTTTGCTAAGATGGAGGAGGAAGACATGAGCTCTTTGAAGATTTTCCGCCTGACACTTGATGATGTGAAAGCAGAGAAGCTCCCCATGGTGGATCGAGAAAAAGATGGCAAACGTCACATGCGTCGTGTGAAAGATGAATTAGCAGACCTTGATGATACCCCTGAATGGCCCAGTGGGATCGATGCTGATAAGCGCGAAGGCTTAGAGATTCTCCGCGACTTGGTCGGTGCGGTGAAAGCAGGTAAAGTTGCTGGGATCCTAAAAAAACCTTAATGCCACCGCATGAGTGAAATCGCGGAGAATCTTGCGAGAGTGAAATCACGCGTTCAAGATGCCGCAAAAAATGCAGGACGCTCAATTGATGAGGTCAGCTTGATGGTGGTATCTAAAACGTGGCCCGCAGAAACAGTGCAAGAAGTTGCTGAGGCGGGGCAGGTTCTCTTCGGGGAGAATCGATTGCAGGAAGGCGAAGAAAAGATTCCTCAACTGGGAGATCACTTGGAGTGGCATTTCATTGGAGCGTTGCAACGTAATAAGGTGCGTAAAGTGCTCCCTCTTTTTCAGGTCATACACAGTATTTCGAGCATGAAGCTGGCGCGTTTTGTAGACCGCGTCGCGGGTGAACTCGGGTTGAAGCCCCGGGTATACTGCGAAGTCAATTTGGGAGAAGAGGAAAATAAACACGGCTTTACGGTAACAGAACTCTTGGATCATGCTTCTGAAATTCAAGAAATGAAAAATCTCCACTGGGAAGGAGTTATGTGCATCCCGCCTCAAGCTGAAACTCCCGCAGAAGCGCGTCCATGGTTCCGGCGCTTGCGTGAAGTACGAGATGAATTAGTAGATCGCACAGGTCAGTCACTTCCCGGTTTAAGCATGGGGATGAGTAGTGATTTTGAAGTAGCGATCGATGAAGGTTCCACCATTGTGCGTGTCGGATCGGCGATCTTTGGGAAACGTCAAATGCGGAAGGGGAATCGGGTCGAATGAAACGCTTGGATCTTATCAATATCGCGGTGATGGGAAGCGAATTGGCCCTCGCTTGGAGTGATCAGAGCGAGACGTATGTGACTTTCGAGACTCTGCGCAAGGCCTGTCCTTGCGCCGCTTGTCAGGGAGAGCCTGATGTGACGGGCAAAGTAGAGCTTCCGCGAGTGCATCATACGGATAAAAGCTTTCAGCTATTACGCCATGATCTAGTGGGAGGTTATGCCGTGCAGTTTACGTGGGCCGATGGTCACCGGACTGGGATTTATTCTTATGATCTATTGCGGGCATTGGGCTAAATGATGCGATTTTTTAAATCCAGAGTTTCGCTGATTGCTGCGGCGATTTTGCCCCTTGCATTCGCTGGATGCGCCACGGGACCTGGTGAATTTGGATATGATAATCCGAAGCTTCGGAAGCTTCAGCGGGTCCAATCTGCGCACTTCATTCCTCATCAAAAATCACAAGAGCGTTTCATCCGACAATTTGGCCCCAAGGTGTGGACCGTCCGATCAGGAGATCCTTCTGGTAAATTCAACACGCCAACTGAATTGATCGAAGGGGGGCGAGGAGCTGCGATTACGAATGATGGGTATTTTTTGACCGCCCATCATGTGATCGAAGGCCCTGCGTTTTTTTTAACGAACCTAACTGAGAAGCCCATCCGAGGGCGGCTCGTCTGGGCGGATCCCGTCACGGATTTAGCGGTCGTCAAATTCCCAAAAAGCACCCCCAACTATTTTCGGAAAATGCTCTTTCCCGTGAGCGTGCACACCACTGTGTTATCAACCGATGATCAAGGGATCACAATCAGCTTAGAAGGATCACAGGATCAAGGAGTTGGGAATGGGCCTTTCTTTTCAGCGGGAAATGTTCTTTCGCATAAACCGTATGGGGGTGGTCCGGGGCACACCATTATGACCAGCTTAGTAGGGCGAGGTGGCATGAGTGGTAGCCCCCTCGTGACTCAAAATGGAGAGCTTTGCGGAATTCTCTCTCGCGTCAATCTAACGCTCAATGTAACGTCAGCTAAAGTTTGGAAATCTTCCCGCACTACCGCGCGGATGATGAGTCCGAACTTGATTCGAGCAATCATCCAAAAAGATCGCGCTTCTTTTTAACTTAAAAATGAATTCACCTATGAAAAAAAATGCCCTCAGTCGTCGCAAACTATTCCTCAGTTCTGGTCTGGTAGCCGCTTTACAAGCCGGTTCTTCTTCTGCCGCTCCAGCCAAGAAGCCTGTTTTAAAAAAAGGCGATGTCATTCTTTTCCAAGGTGATTCGGTGACCGATTGCCGTCGGGCTCGCAAACAACAAAAACATGCCAATCACCAAGCTGCGATGGGATCGGGATACCCTCTCTTTGTCGCGAGTGGATTACTCGGCCGTCAGCATGAAATGAATTTGAAGTTCTATAATCGCGGAGCGAGCGGAAACCGAGTTCCTCATCTCCATAAGCGTTGGAAGTCTGACTGCCTCGATCTCAAGCCCGCCGTATTGAGCATCTTAATTGGAGTCAATGACATCTGGCATAAGATGAAAGGAAAGTACGATGGGACAGTGAAAAGCTATGAAGAAGGTTACGATGACTTACTCAAAAAGACACGTGACGCTCTTCCCGAGACCAGCTTGGTCATTTGTGAGCCTTTTGTGATGCGTTGTGGAGCAGTTGAAGACACATGGTTTCCGGAATTTGAGCAACGACGAGAGGCTGCTCGGCGTGTCGCACAAAAACACAATGCTCTGTGGGTGCCTTTCCAAGAAATGTTCGATGAAGCCATTGCCGCAGGGACCACGCCTCAGCATTGGGCTCGCGATGGAGTGCATCCTTCTTTTGCCGCTCATTGCTTAATGGCTCAGAAATGGCGTGAGGTCGTGGGGATCTGAGCTGTTCCTAAATTTTAGGAACCTAAAAAATACGACTTCTGAAAGTTCGCTAAAAGAGCAGAACTCGCACAAGTTCTTATTCTGCATTAGCGATGAAATTTTTAGTCCCAGTTCTTCTCACCACGCTCACCGTTCGTGGGGAGCTTGTTTCTTCCAAGGAGCACCCCAAGATCAAAATTCCAGAAGGTCTCAGTGTTTCTCAATTTGCTGATCGAGATGATGTGGTGAATGCAACGACTCTTTGCCTTGATGCGCAGGGTCGAGTGTATGTTGCAGAAACGCATCGATGGCGCCGGCAGGTGCAGGACATCCGCTTTGGGGGAGGTTTTTTTAAAGAACGCCTTCATGATGATATTTCCATCATGAGCCTGAAGGAGCGAGAAGCCTTTCATAAGAAGTGGTCGGGAAAGGATCGTGAATTTTTGAAGTGGGAAGAATTTGATGATGACGCGGAAGTGATCAAGCTTTTGCAAGACACCACTGGCGATGGGAAGGCGGATAAGGTGAGCGTCTTTCGAGATGATTTTAACCAGCCACTTGCAGGCCCTTCGAGCGGACTGATTGAAAAAGATGGGGAGGTGTATTTCGCCATGGTGCCTGGAGTCTACCGCTTACGGGATGAGGATAATGATGGAAAGGCGGAGCTGCGGGAGACATTAGTGGAAGGCTTCGGACTTCGGGTGAGTTTCTCAGGCCATGATCTCAATGGGTTTACTTGGGGGCCGGATGGTAAGCTTTATTGGTCGATGGGAGACCGTGGATACGATCTAAAGAAAGATGGGAAACGTTTTCATCGCCCGGATAGTGGCGGGGTCTTTCGGATGAATCCTGATGGCTCAGATTTTGAAGTGTTTGCAACGAACCTTCGGAATCCGAAAGAGCTTGTTTTTGACGAATTTGGAAATCTTTTCACGGTAGATAATGATTATGATCAAGGGGATCAGGAGCGTATTGTCTACCTCGTTGAGCATGGTGATTCTGGCTGGAAAATGGGGCATCAAACAATTGCCTCTTTCGGCAATGCGGCATTTGATCACATGGAGCGCCGGAAAGAGAAAGGAGAAGAAGCTCTCGATATGTGGATGGCCGAAGGGATGTGGCTACCGCGAAATGATCGCCAACCTGCTCACATTATCCCTCCGATTGCCAATACGGTGAATGGCCCCTGCGGTTTAGCCTACAATCCAGGGGTGACGGGATTACCCAAAGCCTTTGACCGTCATTTTTTCTCCGTCAGCTATGTGGCAAATCCTGCAGGGAGTGGCATATACCGTTTCACCCTCAAGCCTGACGGCGCGAGCTTTAAGCTAGATCAACACGATTGGTTTCTAAAAGGGATTGCTCTTACCGATCTTGATTGGGGGCCGGATGGTAAGCTCTACCTCTCAGATTATGGTGGAGGCTGGGTCAGGCCGGGGAGAGGAGGAGTCTATACCGTAGGAGATGAGAGTCTTCTTCAAAGACCAGAGGTTCTTGAGGTTCAAAAAATATTTTCAGAAGGAATTACAAAAGCCCCTTCTGAAAAATTGGAAAAGCTCCTCGCACATCGAGATCAACGGATTCGAACTCGCGCTCAGTTCGCACTTGCGGAACGTGGATTAGAATCGCTCCCTGCTTTCGAACGAATGACTCAGCAAGACCAACCCCTCTTGGGGCGTCTCCATGCGATATGGGGCATTGGGCAGCTCGCGCACGAAGATCCGAAGGTGTTGCAAATTTTAGGAAAACTCATGAATGATTCTGAGATCGAAGTCCGAGCGAATGTTGCGCGAACGCTCGGGCATCATCCCAAAAATCTCGCCTTATATCAGAAAGGTTTGATTCAGCTTCTCGAAGACCCTTCACTCAGAGTCGTCTCTCTTGCTGCTCTCGCTCTTGCCAATCACGCTGAGCCGTCCTCAGTGCCAGCGGCAATTTCACTCTTAGAGCGTAACAAAGACCAGGATGTCATCGTCCGTCATGGCGCGATCATGATGTTGGCAAAAGCCGGTGATCCTTCCGAATTAGCGAAGTTTACTGATCATGATTCGGCCTCGGTACGTCGCGGGGTCGTAGTGGCTCTCCGACGTATGAAATCGAAACAC
>CALGLJ010000164.1 GCA_937930235.1 uncultured Verrucomicrobiales bacterium
GAGAAACAAGGCCCTGTTTCAGTCGCTTACGATGATCTGGACATTCATGTAGAATGAGGCTTGATCACATCACCACGCCAGATCCAGATGGAGGCGACATTTCAGACGCTTACGGTTCACCTGAGATCGAGCTGGATTACATGATGAAGACGAATTTTGCTGAACCTGAATGGGTGAATCGTGACAAAAAAAGACGCTGCACGGAAAAAAATTCCACGCAGCGCCTTTGTTTTTTGAATTTATAAAACAGTCGTTCTAACAGCTTTACTCAGCATTCACAGAAACATTGTCAATATACCAGCCTGCTAGGTTAGCTTCTACATCAGTAGATTCAAAAGTGAACTGGAGTTGAATGACCTGCCCAAAAGCTTCATCTGGAAGATCAGCAATTACTCTAGACCAAACTGCAGCAGAAGTTGAACCCTCAAATATTGAACCACCAAGCTCGTTTGAAGTGCCATTTTCAACCGCGATAACTCTCGCAAAATCAAAGTCAGATTCATATTGCAGGTAATGCTCAAAAGACAAATTCGCACTGGTCACTCCCGTGAGATCTATTGGCGGTGATACAAGTCCAATAAAGGAGCTGGTTCCATAGTTGGCGCTAATATTTGTGCCAAAACTATTCATAGAACCGTCAGCACCTGTAGGAGGTCCCACGTTTGAGGGAGCACCCCATTCCCAAACCGTATTGCCAGAATCTCCAGAAAATGGCATATTCACCCACCCTCCAGAGCCAGATTCGAAATCCTCTTCAAAGAGTGCGGGCGGATCAATTTCAATGACCACATAGAAGGCTCTTTCCTCGGTTGCAGCCGTATCAACAATTGCAGTTGTCGTTGTCGCAGGCGATGCTGCGCCCGCAACGTCCGACATGACAAGTTGCCAAGATGATGGATTGCCAGTCAGATCAAGTGACTTACGAATTTCATAGAGCTGTCCTTCGGAAGAGGCCCAAGTAATCTCTGTTGTATCCGCATCAGAATCATGTGCTATGTTGGAAATTTCGATTCGCGATGGCAGTTGCGGAACCTTACCAAATCCAGATGCCACTGGGACGGTGGAGGACAGGACGTCAGCGTCGGAGATGTAAAAATCATCAAAGGCGATTGCTTGCGGACCAAGGTTGGTAGCAGTGGTCGTGACGAGGAAGACGGTGTCGATGACAGGCCGAGGAACGCCGAGAAGGACGACTTCCTGAGGTTCGCGGTCTGATGAGAAGTTCGCGAATACGGTTTGCCTAGCTCCTCCAGTCGGGGCAACGTGGACTGAAAATGTGTCGGTCATATCAAGGGGAACATTCTGAACGTCGATCCACACATCGTATGAAGTGCCTGGGGTGAACGTCATGCCAGAATCGACTGGTGTTCCGTTGATACCGTCGATGGCTTGTAGCTGGAGGTCACCACCAGCATCGCGGGTGAAGATTACGTAGGTACCGTTGTTATCGTTCCAGTCGTTGACAAAGCGGAGGCTTTTTTCGGTCATGCCGACTCTGGCACGAATTGGCAGGTCGGAATCTACACTGTTGACGCAGAAACGGAAGAAGAGAGTCCGAGATGAGTTTTCCTGAATCGCATGGGTCTCGACAATTCTCCCTGTAAGATCATTGCCACCTGATGTGATTAGGCTCTGAGTGTTTCCAATTGTGGTAACATCCCAAGAGCCAGAGGGGGTCCGCCAAGAGTTCTGACTTCCTAGAGCACCAAGATTGAGGTCACTAAAGTCCTCGATCCAGTTCCACTCTGCGGCGACCCCAGTGATAGGGCTTACCGTGATTGATTGTGTGACGGGTGGCTCGGCTCCTCGTGAAGCAGTGAGGGTGAAGGTCGTCTCGGCAGAGATGGTGACCATGGTGCTACCCACTCCAAAGTCACTGATGGCGGTTACATCGCCAACGCCTTGATCAATGGTGAGAGTGGCATCCTGAGTGGCGTCCCAAGATAATCTAACTTGATCACCTTCGACGACTCGTTGGAACTCAGGGGTGAAGGAGCTGATCGCGAGGTCTTCCTGTAGCACGTCGAGGTCGGGCATCCCATTCGTCCTAAGGTCATCAATTTCCGCTTGAGTGAGTGCGCGTTTCCAGATGGCAACCTCATCAATGTCTCCATCGATATGGGCAGAGTCGCTTGCCCGAACCACTGCTCCGATTGAAGTGGTGTTCATATTGTGGGTGAAGTTTGCTGGCTTGGGATCTATGACGAGGGAATCAAGCACTCCATCGATGAAAATTTGGCGGGTTGCGGAGCCGTCATCCTGCGCAGTCTGGACGAAGGCGATGTGACGCCAGTCCATGCCGTCTAGCGGAGTTGCTTCGGTGGTGTCATAGAAGGTGGTGAAGTCTCCTCGGTCACGAAAGAGAATCCCGATGGATCCGTCAGATCCATCACCGGAGGTAGCCATGGTGAAAAGAGGGGTTCCATCGTTGGTGATATTACTCGCTTCAGAAAAGGTGCGAAGGTCGCGTTGACCAGTACCCACGGCACGGACCCAGTATGCGACAGTGAAGGAGTCATTTTTAATGGCAGGAAGGTCATCCGCTGGGTCATGATTTCTGACAAGGTGAGCTTTGTTCGCTTTTTTAAAGTTGAAGGCCATCCCGAACCTCCCCGTGATGATGTCGGTGGAGGTAAGGTTCTCTACGAAAAAATCGAAGCCGCTTGCGAGGTCGGGAGTGCTGTTCCCTTGGATCTCGTCAAGAGGCCAATAGGAGACGAGGTCATCTCTCAGAGAGTCTCCTTGGCCGAAAGTGATTTGGGTCATACTTGCAAAACACGCTAAGGCAAAGAGGGAGGCGAAATTTAGAAACGAAGAAGACATACCCGACCTTCTAGGTCATATTCAGTGAGGTGTCAAGCCGTCTCTTTTCCAGTCTCAGGGCACCTACACTTAAAATGCTAGATAAATAGCACTTGTACTTTGTCCAAACTGACTTTATGGGAGCCGGATGTCTTCCATAAACTCTCAAAACGACAAGCTGGATCTCAGACGAGGCTTCCCCGAAGGTCTTGAAATGTTCGATATCCTTGAAGATCCCCGCTCAAGCAATGCCACTCTTCATCCATTTGGCTCGCTCATCTTTATTGCGCTCTGCGCGATCATCTGCGGGATGGACACTTGCGAGGACTTTGTTCGCTTCGCCAAGGCCCGGGAAAAATGGCTTAAAAAATGGGTCGCCTTGCCCAATGGAATCCCCTGCGCCAATACCTTTCTGCGACTGTTTGCCGCGATTGATCCTGTCGTCTTTGGGGAGTGTCTAGTTGGCTATGTGACGACTTTGGCTCCAGATCTAAAAGGGCGTCTGGTCAACATCGATGGCAAGACTCTGCGAGGGAGTCGCAAGGCCGATGAAAGCACGGTGCAGATCGTCAGTGCTTGGGCGCAGCACAATGGTCTCACCCTCGCCCAACAAGCGGTTGACAAAAAAAGTAATGAGATCACGGCGGTTCCGAAGCTCTTGCGCCTTCTCAATCTCAAGGGAGCCATCGTCACACTGGATGCGATGGGGGCGCAGCGTAAAATCGCCATTGAAATCATCCACCATGGGGCCGATTACCTGCTCGCCCTAAAAGGGAATCAGGAAATTTTACACAATGAGGTGAAGGCATTTTTCGAAGATCCCGAGAGTCTGAAATACGCCGAGACGAAAGGTGCCGTAGTGGAAACTGTCGAAGATCACGACAAGGGACACGGGCGTATTGAGAAGCGCACCTGCACCGTGACGGACTACCTCGACTGGTTACCAGCCAAGGTTCGCAGGGATTGGTTGGGACTGCGTAGTTTGATTCGCGTTGAAACCGAGACCGCCTTAAGCAATGGAAGCGAGCGCCGTGAGACTCGCTATTATTTGAGCAGCATGGCACCAGATGCCGCTCATCTTCTCGATTGCAGTCGTAAACACTGGGGGATCGAGAACAGTTGTCACTGGGTGCTCGATGTGGTCTTCCGAGAAGATCAAAACCGAGCGAGGAGTGGCGACTGCGCGCAGAATCTTTCAACCATTCGAAGGTTCGCTCTCAACCTTCTGAAGACTGAGCCAAGCAAGCCAAAAGAACCAATCCGTGGTAAACGGATCTACGCTGTCTTGGATCAAGACTATCTCGAATCAATTATCGGCCTCGCTCAAGTGTAGGTGCCCTG
>CALGLJ010000165.1 GCA_937930235.1 uncultured Verrucomicrobiales bacterium
GCTTTTTCAATTCCCATTTGTGATTATGACCGGGGAAGATGATTTTAATCTTACTGCGAAAGAAAGAGTCAACCTCAAGAAATATCTCGAAAATGGAGGCTTCATGCTGGCCTCTCCTGGTTGCTCGAATAAAGCCTGGGCTACCGCCTTTCAACGTGAAGCCAAACGCATCTTTGGAAAGGATTCCCTCAAGGATATCCCCATGGATCACGCCATCTTCAAAACGGTAACCACCGTAAAAAAACTCCCCCTCAGTTATGGCGGCGAAGGAAAACTCCAAGGGATCGAACACAATGGGAAGCTCGTTGTCGCTTTCGCCTCTGATGGACTCAACGACACCGCAAACACGGAAGGATGCTGTTGTTGAGGCGGCAACGAAATTTCTAACTCGGTCCGAGTTAATTCAAACATCTTCGCCTACGCTCTCCTTCACTAATTTCTCATCAAGCTCACGTCCTCTCCCGCTACTGTGAAAACTCTCTTGTTACCATACTTTCTTGGGCTAATTTCTCTCATCATGCTGGCACCGCTCGGGCCTGCTCAGGAGCAAGAAACGACCAGTGAAATCTTGGAACGTATTTCTACCGAAACAGAAAAACGGCAAGATTGGATCTGGGTCGTCACCCAACTGAAAGATCCACAACTGAGAGAGCAGATCAATCTCGCCATTGCCGAGCGCAAACATTATCCCCGTCAGGAACTCGTCTCTCTTCTCACTCAATCAAAGCTGGCCATTCGCCTCGGAGCACTCGAGCTGTTAGAGCAAGCCGCCGGGACTTCATACGAATTTAACCCATGGGCCAAGCCGGGCGAAAAGAGTGATGCTACTGCGATCAAGGCCTGGCGAGACTGGGCTGGACTCACCGGTCCCGTTAATACCGCAGGCCCCTTGCTTTCTGACGAGCAGCTACAAGCTTACTTGCGCGACATCATCTCCGGTGACTCGGATCGGAAAGGCAGAGCCATCCGCATGCTCACTCCACACAGCATGAAGGGGGTCACCGCTATTCAGGAATTCATCACCAGCAATGCCGACATTCCTCGCAGTAAATTACTTAGCTTAAAAGAAGCGCAATATCATCTCGTTCTCAATCAACGATCCTCCCGAAATGCCAGCCTCCTAGCCCGTGATCTCACCCGGGGAAACCGCGATCAACAGCTTTCGGCACTCTCATCTTTGAAAAAATTTGGCTTTCTCGCCATCCCCATCGTCCGCGATTTTGTGGAATCTCCCGACGCCCTGGTGCGAGAAACATCCATCGATACCATCCTCTCCCTCGGCAACACGCAGGCCGTCCCACTCGTGATGCCGATCCTTGAGAAGGAAAAAGACATCAATGTAATCCATGCCGCCATGCGACGCCTTCGAGAAATCGGAGGAAAGAACGCCATCCAAATCGCATCGCGCTATCTCGATCATGAAAACGAAGATATGATCGTCTCCTCCCTGCAGTCTCTCGCTAAACTCAAAGGGAAAAATCGCTCATTTTCCAGCTTCCCCTCTCAATCTAACGAAAACAAAACAGTCGATGAAACCACCCAGAAAATCATCGATCTCTTGCAGGACCCGCGCTGGCGAGTGCGCACTGCAGCCCTAGAATACATTGACGAAACACGGACAAAAGAAGCAGGTGCATCCGTCGTCAAGTGCTTAGAGGATCAAGACACTTTTGTTCGCGCTCGAGCGATCGAAGCCGTGGTAGCCTTAGAGCTAAAATCGGCACAACAAACGCTCGAGACCCTCTTCCTCGCAGATGATGAAATGATTGCTCCCATCACTGGAGCGCTGACGAGTATGAGCATCATTCTCTCGGATCACCTCATCGCCCACTTAGATACTCGTTCACCGGATATCATTGTGGGAGCGGTGGAAGCTCTTGATTCTGATAAGGAACCTTTTCTCAAGCATGTTGCTCGTTACGCCACTCATGCCAATCTTGACATCTCTTGCTCCGCTCTTCGCGCTCTGGGTGATGATTCTGATAAGGTCGCACATGAATTTGTGGCCAATCATCTGACTGCAGCCCTCCAATCTGGCGTAGAAGAAAAAGTGTCATCAGTCTTGAATACTCTTCGCCTACCTAGCCCACGTTCCTTCAGCACCAATTATTATGGTTCGAACGTCTATGTGCCCCCGACAGAAAAGACGACCTTGGACCCTCTCTATGACGCATTTATTCCAAAAACCAAACCGAAGGCAGAGCTCTCAGAAAGTCAGCCGCCGGCTGCCTCTGGCGGTTTGAGCACTCTCAAAGCAACTCTCGCCGGTATCGCCAAAGACTGGAGTAAAGAACCCGAAAAATCCTTCCGCGCCGCATACATTCTCGGAAAAGTCGATCTCGCCACTGGTATCACTCCTCTTTTAGAGAACTACGAAAAACTCACGACAAGTCAACGAGCCGCTGTCGCAGATGATTTTTATTCCCTCAAGAACGAGCAAGCGCCCCTCCTCATCAAACGCCTGATGCAAGATGACTTAACCACAGTTCGTAAAGACGCAGCATACTCCGCTTTTAGCGATTCTAAGAATCAAAGCATGATTCAAGAGGCCTTCACTCAATTGGACCTCGAAGACAGCAAACTCCGTGCGAAAGAAGTCTACGGCTACGGTCTCGAACGAGCTCTTGCTGAGCGAAGCTCCCAGACGCTGATCCTGACATGGGCCCGCGAAACCCTAAGCTCGGAAAGCATCCCGGAACAAACAGTGCTCGCCCTTGCCATTCTGCGAGAAAAGCTCACCGCCGAAGATGAACAACTCATCACTCCCTACACCCGCTCAAAAAACCAATGGTTTCGAAGAGCGGCTTGGTATGCTCTTGCGAATTCTCGACCTTCATGGGTCACCGAAAATCTATCTCAACTTCTCGAAGACCCATCGCCTGCAGTGCGACTCGCCTTGCCAGTCGCTCTCGGAAACCAAAAAGACGTATGGCACCATCAATTCAATGATGTCGAGTCCACCTCACAAAATTCTTATTCCTCATCTAACAAGCGCCGAAAGTACTTGAGCGAAGAAATGGAAAAAGAACTTCGCCAACTCGCGAGAAAAGATCCTGATGCCAGAGTCCGCTTTGAATCCTGGTTCACCCTCATGGATCATCGTAAAACTATTGATCTCACCAGCTTCATCCAACTCATCAGCGAACAGCCCAAAGAGGCCCGCGTCGCTCGGCGTTTAGCTGATAATATCGAACGCAACTATATGCGAATGGGAGTCGGAATGCGTCCCCTGCTAGCCTTTGCGGAAGTGAAACGAATTTCAAAATCGAAGCTCCCTAAAATTCTAACACATTTTGCAGACGGAGGAAACGCGGCCTCCTTCAACTCCTTTGCCGCTCTCGCTCAATCCACTGACACCACGGATGCTCCTCAACAAGTAGTAGGAGCCGCAACTCCAGAGGAAATCGCGGAACGCCGCCAAAGTCTCAAAGTCATCGTATTTTATAAACCCGGTTGCAAACAATGCGAGAAAGCCGAAAAAGACCTCGCCGATCTCAAAGAAAATTTCCCGCTCATGACAATGGAGCGCCACAATATTCTGGATCAACAAGGGATGCTCATCAACCGCGCACTCTGTGACCGCCTCCAAATCGGGGGAGCGGGAAAGACCCCTTCTTTTTTCACTCAGGCTGGATCCGCGATCTCTCCCAACGTCAAACCGGAGACCCTCGCCACCCTGTTACGTGACACCATGGAAACCGAAGATGATCCCTCCTGGGCAGACTTTGAAGAGGCTGAAATCGAAGAAGCGAAAGTCGCCGTGGAAGAAACCTTTTCCAAAATCACACTTCTCATTGTCATCTTGGGAGGACTCTTTGATGGCGTTAATCCCTGCGCCTTCGCCACTATTATCTTTTTCCTTTCCTACCTCCAGGTCGCCAAGCGCACTCCTCGCGAAATCCTCATGGTCGGAATCTCATTCATCACTGCGATCTTCCTCGCTTACTTTTCAGTCGGCTTGATTTTTCACGCTGCCATTGCGCAGCTTACTCAGCTTGAAAGCTTCCAATGGGCCCGTGTGGTCATGACCTGGGTCTTTGCTTTCTTTGCATTTTTAGTCGCGCTTCTGAGTCTCCGAGATGGAATTCGCGCGAGCCGGGGCAACCTCAAAGATATGACTCTTCAGCTTCCCGATTTTCTTAAAAATCGCATTCGAGGCACCATCCGCAAGCGTGCTCGAGCAAGGAACTATGTCATCGCAGCTTTTGTCACCGGGATCATTATCTCCTTTCTGGAGCTCGCCTGTACCGGCCAAGTCTACGCTCCCATCGTTTATCAAATCCAGCAAGGCCGGGCAGATGCGGTCCTCTACCTCTTGATCTATAATATCGCGTTTATCCTTCCTCTCGTCATCATCTTTACTCTCGCCTATCGCGGAATGACCAGTGACGCGCTCTTGAAGTTCCAGAAAAATCACACCGCCGCCGTAAAATACGCGACTGCGGCCTTATTCTTCCTCCTCACCATCATCATCCTCTTCGGAGATCGCCTCCTCTCCCACGCCTAAGCGGTTGCTGAATTTCTCAACAGGTGAGACTTCAATTTTTGAACTCTCGTCAGCGGACATTCTCCTCCTACTAAGTTCACGTGCCCAAGTTTTCGGCGCTCTCCAGGACTTGTTTTACCATAGAGGTGTAGCTTCGCCCCCTCCGTGTTTAAAATACTCGTCGTATCCAACTCTGGAGGATCACCATGCCACATATCACCTAGCAGATTGAGCATCACCGTAGGCGATAAAAGCTCCACACTTCCCAAAGTCAGCCCACAGACCGCCCGAAGTTGCTGCTCAAACTGAGAAGTGACACACCCATTCATGGTATAGTGGCCTGAATTATGAGGACGGGGTGCCATTTCATTCACTACCACTCGTCCGGACTTTTCGACGAAAAATTCAACCGCCAGGAGTCCTCGATAATCAAGCGCTTCAGCAAGTTGTTGTGACACGCGACAGGCCTCATCTCGTATAGGTGCGTCCACTCGTGCCGGGACGATACTCAGATCGAGAATATGATGGCGGTGTTGATTTTCCGCCGGGGGAAAAATTTGACACTCCCCGTCTGCGCCTCGTGCGATCAGAACTGAGATTTCACAATCAAAATCGACAAAGCCTTCCAAGACGGATGGCTCGCCCCCGACAGACTCCCAAGCTGCAGCCAATTGGTCTGCGGAAGATAATCGGACCTGCCCCTTCCCATCATATCCAAAGGCGGCGGTTTTTAATACCGCATCCGGACCCACTTCGGCATAGGCGCTTTCTAACTCCGCCAGTGAATTGACCAAGGCAAAAGGCGCACACGGTATCCCGGATTCTCGTAAAAATGATTTCTCGCGCGAACGATGCTGCGCAATTCCAATACTCTTCGCCGAGGGATACAGGCCAACGCTCGCTTCCACTTTCTCCAGCGTGGGAAGCGGGATATTTTCAAATTCGACCGTGGCAACATCCACCTGATCGGTAAATTCCACGAGAGCAGTCTCATCATCAAAAGGACGATTGATCACCAGATCTGACACCCCAGCTGTGGGTTCGGCCGTGGGAGTCCCACTCCAAACCACCGTGCGAACGCCCATGCGACGAGCATCCATAGAAAGCATCCGCGCTAGCTGTCCTCCTCCTAAAATTCCAAGTGTCATCATGTCTGTGGTGGCAGAGATTTTCCAAGAACGGTGTCTCGTTGCTCATCACGAAACTGTTGTAGCTTTTCCGCAAGAACGCCATCCATCCGAGCCAGAATGGACACTGCTGCCAGTCCCGCATTTCCCGCTCCCGCTTCCCCGATTGCAAATGTTGCCACCGGTATTCCCTTCGGCATCTGCACAATGGAAAGAAGCGAATCCATCCCACTCAATGCGCGGGATTTCACCGGAACGCCTAAAACGGGTAAAATGGTCATAGACGCCACCATTCCCGGCAAATGAGCCGCCCCCCCTGCTCCTGCAATAATCACCTGAAGCCCCCTCTTTTGAGCCGACTTAGAATATTCTACTAGAAGGTCCGGCGTTCGATGCGCGCTCACCACTTGAGTCTCATACGAGATTCCAAATTGGGTCAAAACTTCCACCGCTTTCTCCATGGTAGGCCAATCCGAGTCACTTCCCATCACGACACCGACTAGAGGTTGAGATTCTTCGCTCACGTGAGATTCTTCTCAAGGGAAACAACTTTTGGCAAGCATTGCGAAATAATGCTTTGCGCTCTAGCCAGGATCATTGAGTCTCTCCACATGCACGAAGAAGTAGCTCTCACCCGCGAAGTAGAAGCGATCCAGATCCCTTCAGGAGACACCATCACCTTACCTGCCGGCACCCCAGTCGTCATCACGCAAACTCTTGGCGGCACATACACCGTGGCCACCTCAGCCGGTCTCGCCCGTATTTCCACAAAGGATACCGACGCTCTCGGCGTAGACCTAGACGAACAAGTCGCCAAGCAGGAAGTCGATGAATCCATGAAAAATGCCCCTCTGGAAGATCAAGTCTGGCATCAGATGAAACAGGTATTCGATCCAGAAATTCCAGTCGACATCGTCAATCTCGGACTCGTCTACGATTGCGCACTCTCAGAAAGCGACGAGGGAACTCATGTAGAGATCAAAATGACCCTGACCGCCCCCGGATGCGGAATGGGCCCCGTCATTGCCGCCGATGCGCAAGCCCGCATCATGACCGTGCCAGGTATTGTCGAAGCAAATGTCGAGCTTGTCTGGGATCCTGCCTGGAATCAGGACATGATTTCTGAAGAAGGGAAGATGAAACTTGGCATGCTTTAGGCTTCAAGCATCCTCGTCATGCGAGTTCTCATAGCAAACGATAAGTTCAAAGGCTCGCTCACTGCCACGGAAGCTGCCCAAGCGATCCGTGCAGCTCTCCCTGAAAATTGGGAAATCGATTTCTGCCCCATTGCTGATGGCGGAGAAGGATTCACGGAAACGATGCAATCTGCCGTGGGGGGCAAATTAATTTCGGTAGAAACAGTCGACGCATTATATCGTCCCTGCACCGCCCATTTTGCCCTCACTTCTGAGGGACTCGCCATCATGGAAATGGCCGCAGCCAGTGGCTTCGAACACATCGCCCCCGAAGATCGGGATATTCTCAATTCCTCCACATACGGCACGGGACTCATGATTCAGGAAGCCGCTCGCATGGGCGCTCAACGTATCCTAATCGGAATCGGAGGCAGTGCCACAAATGACGGCGGCGTCGGCATGGCAGATGCCCTCGGAGTTTTATTTTTAGATCAGGAAGAAGATGCTCTCCCAGCTCTCCCATCTGGCTTAGCTGAGTTGACTCAAATTGACCTCGAACAACGCATCTCGCTCCCACCCATACATGTCGCATGCGACGTCTCTAACCCTCTACTTGGACCAGAAGGAGCAACCGCTATCTATGGCCCCCAAAAAGGAGCGAGTCCCGAAGAGCAGAAAACACTCGAAGAATTTCTCACCCACCTTCTCATGATCAGCCAGGCTTCAGAAATGGCAGAGACCCCGGGCGCCGGTGCCGCAGGAGGTCTCGGATTTGGTCTCATGTATTTTGCCGGAGCCGAACTTCAGCCCGGCTTTGATCTCGTCGCCGATGCCCTGCAACTTGAAGAGCGCATCAGCGCTGTCGATCTCGTCATCACCGGAGAAGGAGCGCTCGACAACCAGAGCCTTTCCGGAAAAGGACCTGTCGGAGTCGCCCGTTTAGCAAACGAACTCTCAGTCCCAGTGATCGCGGTCGCCGGGCACATTTCTGAAACCGTGAAAACCAGCCAACTCTTCTCAAAAACCGGCAGCCTGAGTGATTACCGTCTCCCGCTTTCCGAATCCATGAGACGAGCCGCAGAACTCGTCACCCAAAAGACCAAAGAACTCATCTAAATTCAACGCAGCGGAAGAAGGAAATACCAAAAATGTCAGCATCAGAATGAGGCCAAACAATTTCATGAAAATTTCCGAACAAACCTCTTGGCTCCCAAAATCGACATCATCACACTGAGCGTAAAAAACTTGACCAATAGATAGTATAAATCTAAAAAATGACATCTACCTAAATTTATGAAAAAGTCTGCGTATTTTTTAATTTCGTTTCTAGCACTTTCAAATCTCTTTGCAGAAAAACTTCCCAAAGGCGTCTACACGATGGACAAGCTAGATGAGGCTCTTGCGACTGCCAAAGCAGAGGATAAGCCCATTGTCTTTGTTCACGGTGACTTAACCACGAATTGAGGCCCCTGTGTTTCCGCCAGTTTGGCGGGCATGAATACTTTCCGGAAGAAGGCCGTGACCATCTTTTTTAATAATGATAATTTCAAATTCGAGATCGGGATGTTGCCCCCCGTAGCCTTTGGTGCGCTTCGTGCCAAATCCATGGGAAATACTATCCCTAAGTTGGCGGTTTTGAATTCGCAAGCTTCCAAGGTTTGGGAGAAACTTCCTTACAAAGAAATTAGCGAAAAACGCCTCAAAAAACTAAAGAATGCAGTCGCAAAATATCAAAGTGGAAAAGCAATTCCACCCGAACATTCTGATGTGGACCTGACATGGGTCACTAAAAATGGAGGAGCCTATGTGGGCGAACTTGTTGAAATTCTCCCCAACGCTTTGCGCCTCAAAGGAAAGAAGGGCAAAATCATCAATGCCCCGTTCAAAAATCTCTCACCTCTAAGCATTGCCTACGCCAAGCAAATCATCGGGCAATCAGATTCCGAAGAGACAACGGCTTCTCCTGCAATGGAAACATGGATTGGGAATAATGGAAAAAGCATCCAGGCAACCTTCATCGCCCTGACAGGTGATCAAATCTCGCTCGAGCTAAAAAATGGAAAAACAAGCTCCTTTCCCCTCTCGCGCCTCGCTGAAGAAAGTCAAAAACGGGCCAAAGAACTTGCCGACCAATAGATCGATCTGACCAATCTTTCTCGCCTTAGGAAACAGCTGAAATTTCTCTCAAAAATTCAGCTCTAGCATGTTAAAATCTCCTGTAAAACCCGACTATGTCTCGGCTGATTTGAACCACTGCTTGCTCTGCTGGGTTCTCACCAAGAAGTAGGAAACAAGGAACATGAAAAACTCTAGAAGGTAAAAAACTAAAGAAAGAGAGAAACTAAAATTAACAAAATCCCAAATAGCGGAGCCAATAATTACAACACCAACGAGGAGAAGCGACCACTCTATGTTTCTCCTACAGAATAAATCCCAAATCATCCAAGCGACAACTAGTGTCCAAACGAGATTGGTTCCTGAAATCGAAGGGTCGCTGAAGCCCATGCCTTTAAACTCTTTTCCCCTCAAAAAATACGGCGGTCAGAGTGGCTGCTAAAGAAATCAGCAAAGCCAGTGCTGTGAGCTTAACTGTCAGAGGCATGGAGGCTTTCTCTTCTTTTGACATAACATTAAGGTGACCGGCGCATCATACCGTGTGACGCCAATGAACATTGAAATACTAAATCGCTCCCAACAAAGCCAGAACGCTCTCGAAATTTTACGCGAGGTGGTATGAGGGCAGCTCACTTTTGTTCTTCATTTACCGTTTTCTGTAATTGGCTGACCAAAAGTGAAAGTTGCATATGTATGATCATCGGTGGATATCCGCTGCCTTGGTTAAAGT
>CALGLJ010000166.1 GCA_937930235.1 uncultured Verrucomicrobiales bacterium
AAATGGTGCGCGCGAGAGGAATCGAACCTCCACGGGGTTGCCCCCACATGAACCTGAATCATGCGCGTCTACCAATTCCGCCACGCACGCGACGTCGGGAGAAAATCACTCCTCTGCAGGATTTTCAACTACGAAAGTGAGGAAAGTCCCAACGCTTGAAAATAAGCCAACCATGTCTTCCACCCTCCAAACATCCAGGTCAAGGCCCCTAGCGCAAGAAACGGTCCATACGGTAATGGTCTTCCAAAACCAACACGACCCAAGATCGCTGCTACAATCGCGTAGAGTGAACTCAGAAAGATGGTAAAGAACACCGCTTGCCAACCTAAAAATGCTCCGATCATTCCGAGAAAATGAGGATCCCCACTTCCCATTGCTTCACGAGGGATCACGACCGAGGTCGCTTTCCCTTCCAGTGATTTTAAGGCCGCGATTTCAAATCGGTTCTCTCCGTAAGTGACGCAAGTGCGCTCGATGACCAGATCGGTGGCTTTTGTCGATTTTCCATTCAACTTGATGCCATGGCCTTTTAAAATGAGACGGTCCGTATCACGAAAAAATAAGTCGTCCCACGAGATCGCTTCATCATCGATCATGATGTGAAGTTGCTCATTCTCTCCGAATCCTTCCTGAAGTTTCCACTGCACCGGTTCGTCAAACTCCATTTTCTTCCGACCTAAAAAGAATTTACCAATCTGGATTACCAGCCACAGCGAAGCGAATCCTGTAAACCAGCCGAGCACTGCGCGCTTCAAACCATCGAGAGCCGAGTGCATCCCTCCCTGATTGAGGAGATCCAGTAAATGCGGCTGACTCAGTGCTCCCAAGATTGCCAAAACGCTGGTCACTGTTGTCCAATGAATGGGGATCACTTGATGCTCGGCATCAATAAAGGAAATCGTCACCAGCACCGTGACCAAAAGAAACGCGAGCAGGGCACTCACTTGCGGAAACATCCTCCAGCACGCGAGATAGAGGAGGCCGGTCAGTAGCTCCACGATGAGATATCTTACGGTAATGGGCGCTTGGCAATGATGGCACTTCCCTCTTTGGAGCAGCCACGTGACGATCGGAATATTCTGCCAAGCAGGGAGGGTCTTTTTACAATGAGGACAAAAAGACCGCTTCGGCTCATTCACAGAGAGACCGCGAGGTATGCGGTAAATTGCGACGTTTAAGAATGAACCGATACAACAACCGATCACAAAAAGCCCCACCCCCATCAGAGGAGAATTCCACTGCGCTAACACGTCCACATCATAAAATCTGTCATGAGAGAAATCGATGAAATTCCCGCAGATTTCCGGTATCTGGAGCCTCATCATCGCTCAATGAGAGAGGATTAACTTGGATTACTCGAGGGGAGATCGTGATGATATTGAATCGATTATTCTCTGAGTCGGATCTTTTTTCAAAAAACATGATAAAAAAATCACTCATGTTTCGTTCTGGTATTGCGTTAATTTATCTGAAGATCATTTCAGAAAAAGAGCGGTAGAGTCACCTCTACCGCTCTTCACACCTACGATCCCAATCGCAATGGATTGTGTTATCTAGCCTCAATATGAAGCTCTAGATAGAGCTTCAGGTATTGGCTTCTCTCTTTTTCGCAGAGAACGACGCATCTTGTCGAGCGCAATATTCTGCAATTGACGAATTCTTTCTCTGGTCACTCCAAATTCACGCCCCACTTCCTCTAAAGTCATGGGAGTTTTCCCATTCAAACCAAATCGAGCATCGATGATTTGTGATTCACGATCATCAAGGACTTCTAACAAGTCATCTAGCTCCCCATACATATTTTTATCAGAAAGAGCGTCAAAGGGATTAACGGCCCGATCATCACCAATGATTTCTGCATAGCTCGCGCTATCATCATCTCCCACCGGAGCATCGAGAGACGTTGGACGTTGCGCCGCGCGCTTGAGCAGCGCGAGTTTGCGAGCTGATATCCCAGTTTCCTCGGAAAGCTCTTCATCAGTGGGTTCTCGGCCATAAGCTTCTGTCAGCATTCCGGTGATGCGGCGCATTTTTGCAATCTTGTCGACCATATGAACCGGCAAGCGAATCGTCTTGCTCTGGTTTGCAAGGGCACGCTTGATCGATTGCTTAATCCACCAAGCGGCATACGTAGATAATTTTCCTCCTTTTGCTGGATCAAATCGCTCCACCGCTTTCATTAAGCCAATATTTCCTTCAGAAATGAGATCAGCCAATGGAAGTCCATAGCTGGAATAATCCTGCGCAATCTTCACGACAAGCCGGAGATTTGCCTGAATCATATGGGATCTTGCCCCTTTATCTCCGCTTTTGATCCGCGCAGCTAAGTCGATCTCCTCCTCCACGGTCAGGAGATCTGTTTTTGAAATTTCTCGCAGGTAAACCCGGAGACTACTGTCTGAGTCATTCCTTGTCATAATTTTCTCCAAGTTGGGCGTGATCTTTTTGCTCTTCATTTCCCAATAAGAGGCACAGGAAACAGAATTTATTCAAAAAAATGTAACCACATTGTATTCATGGCCAAAAGGCTATACCAACATTTTACTAGAGCTCATCTCCAAATCCAATAAATTATATGTCATTTAAATTATAAATGACATTAATGGAAGAGCTCTCTATAACACATCATCCCAATGATCACTCTTCCCTCAAAGATGGCGTTCCCACCAAGACCGAAGGCGATTGCTGGTCTCTTTGAAATCTGAGGTCGCTGAAGAGGGCTAGGAAAATTTTAGTGCTTTGTTAAAGCACTAGTGACTCCAATCCCAATCCTCTAATTCGCATATTGCAGCGACCAAAAGGTTGATACAAGCGGCGATATCTTGCTTGTGGCTCATTTCGATGACTTGGTGGATATGACGTGTCGGAACAGAAATTGCGCCCGCGATAGAGCCCCCTGGCGACATTCGCTGTAATCCAGCCGTATCAGTCCCTCCCGCTTTGAGAATTTCGGGCTGCCATTTAATTTTCTTACGATCCGCGGTTTTCTTGAGGTATGCGATCATGCGATAGTCACAAATTGTAGAGCTATCCATAATCTTAATCCCCGCTCCTTCACCGAGTTGCGTGACTCTCTCTTGCGGTTTTGCTCCAGGGGTGTCGTAGGCAATCGTGGTATCTAGCCCGAAACCAAAATCAGGTTGGATCTCCAGGGCTGAAGCGTTAGCTCCACGAATACCAACCTCCTCCTGCACGGTGAAGACTGCGTAAAAATCGTAACTCGGCTTCTTCCGTGATGTTTTCAGTTTGCGGAGCGCCTCCAGAAGAATGAAGACCGAGGCCCGATTATCCAACGATTTCACGTTCACACAATCTCCCATCTCGATCAGACCTCGCTCCCGAGTGACGGAATCTCCGACCTGGACCATCTTTTTGACCTCTTTGGCCGAGAGACCGAGATCGATGAAATAGTCATCCAGTTTTGCCGGTTTATTACGCTCTTCCGGAGACATGATGTGAAGAGGCTTCGAGCCCATGACCCCGATCAGATCCTTCTTCCCATGCACGATGACTCGCTGTGAGCTTAGCGTCTTGGGATCAAATCCACCGAGAGGATTAAAGCGAACAAACCCTTGATCATCGATGTGCGTCACGATGAATCCGATTTCATCCATGTGCGCAGCGGCCATGATTCGCTTTTCAGACGATTTCCCCTTCTTGAGAGCGGTGACGTTCCCCATGGCATCGACACTCACTTCATCAGCGAGCTTCCCCGCTTTCAACTCAGCAAGAACAAGATCTCGGATCCGTTTCTCAAATCCAGGAGCCCCCGGAGTTTCACAAACTTTAGAAAGAAGAGCGACATCAAGCGACATGGGACACAAGCTAGCGAGCCTTCAGATGCACACCAGCGGAAAAACATTCTTCCTAAACAAAAAAGAACGAGCCCCGCAGGACTCGTTCTTGGAAAAATTAGGATAGAAAGTTGAAACAACTTAGAATGAAAT
>CALGLJ010000167.1 GCA_937930235.1 uncultured Verrucomicrobiales bacterium
CGGCCTCATCGTCACCGGAGCCAAAATGCACTCACAAACTGAAGATGCGACACAATGGGAAAATTCCGCCCTCACCTACTCACGCGATGGTTTACTCGGCAGACATATCAAAAATCATCCCGTTCATTTTTTTGATGATGGCATTCCCGGCACGAGCGCAAAGGCGATCACCACCGAGTTCGGAAAAATCGGCACTCCAATTTGTTTCGACTGTGACTACCAAGATGTCATTCGCAAAATGGTGAAGGACGGTGCTGGATTCTTTCTCATTCCCAGTATGGACGCTGCTCACTGGTCAGCTCGTCAGCATGAACAACACCACATGCTCTTTCGTCATCGCGCGGCTGAAAATGGTCGTGAGCTGGCTGTCGCCTCCACTTCGGGAGTGACCCAAGTCATCGACTCACACGGCCATATCCGAGATCGTCTCCCCACTCTCACGGAAGACATTCTCCAATCGAGCATTTCTGGAAAATCTCACACCACATTATTCCAACATGGAGGCTGGCTCATCGGCCCCTTGAGTCTGGTCGCATCTATTTGTTACATATTTTTTCAAATTTTAAAACAGAAGAGGAACAGCACTACGTTTACTAAAGTGAGTTCAGAAAGAATTTCATCTTGAGATGTTATCCCCCTACCATTTAATCATGTCATGAATCGAAGTACTTGGCGGACTTTATATTTATTTATTTTCTCTTTAATCCCTGCCACGGGGGAAAAAATACATGATTACGCTCAAGCTTTCGATCAACTCATCGAGCTGGGACTACCCGATGCTCAAGGCGCACAATATGTTCAATTAAAGTTAGCAGAAGAAAACTCTTATTCTTCTTACCAACGTTACTCACTCCCAAGCAAAGGAAATGCTTGGTTGATGCCAGGTGACGAAGCGGCCCCACAATTCATTTATCAAGGCACGCAACTCCAAAAAATCAGTAAACAAAAGAAAAAGGGGGTCTTGGCGAAATTACTTTTTGGTTCCAAAAAGAAAGACAAATCAGAATTCCCGAAAGGAGAATGGAAGCCCGTTTCTCCTGAACAAGATTTCGAAAAAATCGAAGCCTATCTCGCAAAGCTCATCGAAGATGGGAACGTTTTCGCCGCTGACCGCTGGAGTTACGATGACAGTGGAGTCAAGCTTCTCGCCAAGCTCCTCATCAAAGCAACGCACCTTCACCGCTCCGGTCATCAAGATTTAGGAAACCGGCTGGCCTCTCGGATCTTCGAAATCGCCCCCACCCCGCCCCAAGTGATCGACGTCGTCGTCGATCAACTCGCCACGCAAGAATATGGCGCCGTGTTTGAAACATTTCTGAAAGAACAAAACTGGAAAAATTATTTTACCCAATGCGAAGCTCTTCTCAAAAAATTTCCTCGAGGATGGAAAACCGCAGCGGGATTAAAAATCCTCCTTCCAAAGGTTGAGAAAATGACCCTCAGCCCTCCGGCGGAAATTCAGTCATTCAAAAATCTCCCCCTCCATCCAAAAATCACCCAAACTTTCGCTGACTTCTCGACGCGCAGCGAGCCCATTCAAATCAGCCTCCCCGTCTGCTGGCTCATTTCTTCCTCCGAGAAATCTCCTCCTCGATCTCGAAGAGGGTCTCAAGAAAGCGCTTCCTGGCTGAAGGAAATCTTGGCCCTCGAAATGGAGGCCTTCCCAACCCTCATTTCTCTCGCCGCAGATGAGACCTTACTCCCAAGCACTTCGGCAGAATCAGATTCGCACTCGAGTAATCCATATTATTTTCGTGGTAGCGATGAACTCCCCCTAGGAGAAATTTACTACCGCTCCATGAAGCGCCCCTGCACCCGGGGAGAAATCGCGCGTGCTATTCTCAGTAAAAGTCTTCCGGATGATGGGGAACTCTCCAATGCTTCTCCAAAAGAATTTCAGGAAATCGCCTATCATTGGTGGAAAAAAAATCGAAATGCCTCAAAACGTGAAATTGCGGAAATTTTCTTAAATTCTCAAAATGGAGCTCAAAGTCACATCGCGCTCGACTTCTTGATTCATTCAGGCGCGGAAGAAGATTTCAAAACTATCGAGGACTTTTTTCTCAATGCCGAAATCCCCGAAAATCATACTCACTCCGTAGGGAAATATCTCAAGATTCGCAAAGCCAAGGCGAAACCGTTTTTTGAAAAATATGCCGAAATCCTGCGAGCTGGATCCAGCGAAAATGATTCCTTCGTTACCCAGAGCTATGATGGAACAGAAAGCAATGGCCTCAGCAGAGCGGAACTCGAAATCAAAAAGTTAGCTCTTCTCGTTGAAGAAGCGAGTTCCGAAAAGATCATCGCCCAAATCCGATCAGCCAAGATCACCGTAAAAGATGGTCTGACCTTATTAAAGTCGACTATTGATGAAGGAGAAGCGCATCACCTCCTCCCCGCTCTCATTTCAATGATCGCAGCCTTACCACAAGAGAAAGACCGTTTCATTGCGATGGGCGAAGTGTCAGAATGGCTGCTGGACGATTATCGCCGACTTGAAGGTGAAGAACAAATAGCCTCCTACTGTGATGCCTTGGAAAAATCGATCCCATCATCTCAGAAAGACTGGGAAACATTCTTTGCCCGAAAAAAATCACCCACCGTGAAATCTAGCATGTTGTCTCGGTACGGCAGCCCTCCTAGTGAAGCGCACTATGCGGCATGGCTATTTCAGCGTCTTTATTTCCCAAAAAGGGAACAAACGATCCAAAAATTTTACTCCCTCATTTCTCTCTCGGAAATGTGGGACTTTCTCCTGACCCATTCCCAAGCCGTATTATCCCAAGGGCCTGATGCTCCTTTTCCCTCGAAAGAAAAGGTATCTGATGAACGGAAAGAAGAAATTAGAAAGCAGCTCTCATCCATGACGGTCTCCGAAATCATGGCCTTTCACCGAAGCGCATCAATGAGCGAAAAATTGGCATGGCAAGACATCCTGACTGGTTTTGAGGGAGAAACTCCTGAAACCATTCTCTCGCTCGCCAACCTCTGCTATCGGATCTCATGGCGTCATCCGGAAAAGTTTTCTGAATCCACCAGAAAGAAACTGGAAACCCTGTTGATCGCAAAACCGCTCACCTCCGCGACAATTACCGAAACTTTTTCATACCTAGGCTCTCTCGCTCAAACACATCCCGGTCTCATCATTATGCTGACTCCCTCTCATCATTCTTATCAGGGGGTCAGCTGTTATGCCTGGATTGGAAGCCTTTCTGACCAATGGATCATGCGCACCTTCAACGATGAGGCCCAAAAGTTGAGTGCTGAGAAAACGCCTCATTTTAATGGCATATACCTTTATCGAGCGGGAGAGGATTCTTCGACACCCGAGAAGGCCGTCCTTTTCGCTCCTCCTTTCGATGAACAATCCGAAAAGGACGCTGTCAAAAAGATCACCGAACTCGGAGCCCAAATTTTCAAAGAAGCCCCCGAAACCCGCTCTCATCAGTCTTTGACCCTCCTTAATCTATCACATGAAATACTCACTCAAACCGAGGAAGAGTAAGATCATTTCAACTTATTCACGACCACCTCTGACTCACTCTATTTTATCAAATCATGACTACCGATTCCTCCGCTCCTCCTGAAAAACAATGGGAACAGATCCAACAATCCATCACAGACATTCGTAATCAAACTGCCCGCGTCATCGTCGGGCAAGACCGCATCGTAGAAGAAATGCTGGTGTCCCTCCTTTGCAAAGGACACTGCCTTCTCACCGGGGTTCCCGGACTTGCAAAAACCCTCCTCGTCTCGACTCTAGGACGGATTCTTGGCCTCAAATTTTCACGCATCCAATTCACCCCCGACCTAATGCCCACCGACATCGTGGGATCTGAAATCCTTCAGACAGATCAAACTGGAGGACGTGATTTCAAATTTGTTCCCGGTCCGATTTTTTCAAATCTCCTCCTCGCGGATGAGATCAACCGCACTCCTCCCAAAACTCAGGCCGCTCTCCTAGAAGCAATGCAGGAGAAGCAGGTGACTGTTTCCGGAGAGACACGTCAACTTGAAGAACCCTTCATTGTCTTTGCCACACAAAATCCCATCGAGCAGGAAGGCACATATCCCTTACCCGAAGCTCAGTTAGATCGATTCTTCTTCAATCTACACATCGACTACCCCTCGATGGCCGACGAGGAAAAGATCATTCAACGGACGACTGGGCGCGAAAGTGATGAACCTGAAGCCATTCTCAATGCGGCTGAAGTCTTGAAATTACAGGACGCAACCCTCGATGTTCCTCTTCCAGAAAATGTCGTGAAATACATTCTCCGAATCACGCATCGGTCCCGTCCGAATACGGACCTTTCCTCTGATTTCACCAATAATTATGTCGATTACGGAGCGGGACCTCGGGCCTCACAATGTATGGCTCGCGCTTGTCGCGCCCTAGCACTCCTCCGGGGACGCAGCGCAGCCTCGGAAGAAGAGGTTCGCGATGTCGCCCTCCCAGTTCTTCGCCACCGGGTGATCCCCAATTACAATGCCACCGGAGAGGGAATCAGCGTGAACGACATCATCGACCAACTCCTTAAAGAATAGTGTCAAAGACTTCGTACAAATACATCCGCCCGGAAGACATCCGACGCTTGAGCCACTATGAATTTGGAGTCAAAGCGCTCGTCGAGGGATATTTATCTGGCCGTCATCGATCCAAGGAACGAGGCGCTTCCATTGAATTTTCCGAATACCGTCAATATACGCCGGGAGATGATCCTGCATTGGTGGATTGGCGAGTCTTTGCCCGCACCGATCGCCACTACTTGAAGACCTTCGAGCAGGAAACGAATATGGAATGCCATATCTTCTTGGATAGTTCAGCTTCCATGGGATTTCAGGATGAAGGCCCCATCACAAAACTCGAATATGCTTCATTTTTCGCCGCATGCCTCAGTTGGCTGGTGGTTTCAAAGAATGATCGCGTTTCTCTTCAGATTTTTGATGATAAGATTCGCCACTTTTTCTCTCCCGGCTCGACGCGCCGGCATCTCCACCAACTCCTCACTGCGTTGGAAAATAATGAACCCGGAAATGAAACCTCTCTCGCGGAATCCTTAAAACGAGCTCACCCCTTGATCAAACGGAAAGGAACTCTGGTGATCTTGTCTGACTTTTTCGATGAACCAGAAGAGATTTTCAAAGCGCTGAATCCCTACCTACATCGCGGGTTTCGAGTTCACCTTTTGCATCTATTTGATCCTGCGGAAATGAAACTCCCCGACCGAGGACTGACGCGCTTTGTCGATCTGGAAACAGGTGACCAGCTCACGATTCACCCCGAATCACTCCGTGAAGCGTGGAAAAATGAAATGCGCCAACATCTTCAAAGTCTCCGTCGTCTCGCGGCAAGTCGCCAAGTCGACTACACCACCACCCTCACCACCGAGAGTTGGTTTAAACTCTTCGACCGTTTGGCTTAAAATAACCGATGCAATTCTTCCTGGCACAATCTTCCTGGCTCTGGCTCCTTGTCCTCGCGGTGATTCCGATCCTCGTTCACCTATTCGCTCGGAGTAATCCTCCGCAATACCATTTTTCTAACACCGCATTTTTACACCGTATTCTGAAAAAAACAGCGCGGGTCAGAAAACCGCAAGACTGGCTGTTACTACTCCTGCGTACCCTCGCGATTTTGGCCCTTCTCGCAGCCTTTCTACAACCGCTCTTGATCAAAGGAAATCACCTGGCAGGAAGCCAGCGCACCACCATCTTTCTCATCGATCGTTCGGCCTCAATGTCTGCTAAAAGTGGAGGCTCTGACCGCTTTTCTCTCGCCTGTCAAAAGGCCAGTGAATTGCTAAAATCGGGGCGGATTGATCAATCCAATATCGTTTGGCTGGATGCCTTTCCCGACAGCATCTTCCCTCAACCTGGCCCCAATCTCGATTATCTGCGCGACCGTCTCGCACGGGAAAATGTCCGGCAGGAATCAGGCGCACTTTCCTCAGCTCTTGGTATGGCCACGACGCAACTTGAACTAGTGAAGGGAAAACGAGAGCTTGTCATCATCTCTGATTTTCAACATTCCGCTTGGCAGGATTTCAAACTCGAAACTCCTCCCGGAATTGAGATCACAAAAGTTGCCATTGGCGGAGAGGAAACTTCAGAAAATCTTGCCATCACCTCCCTGTTTACCCAACCGGCCGAGCCGGTCGTTGGACAGAAATTACTCATCGTATCTCGTATCAAGAATTTCTCCGACACGCCTCGCCGAACCACGTTGTATCTCGAATCAGGAGGCAACCGACAATCACGAGAAGTCAACATCCCCGCTTGGGGAGAAACGGAAGTCAACTTCCAGACGCACTTCACCCGCCCCGGTCTCACCTCCATGACTGCGGGAATTGCCGAAGACACTTTTTCTGGAGATGACACCCGTCACCTCGTCCTCAATATCCGCGATGTCCTGCGACTCGTCTCGGTCGCTCCCGCCGATGATCCTGCGGCAAAGACTTTAACGCGACTGGCCGCGTCTCTTTCATGGCTTGAGCATCGGATCACGCAGACCCCACCCCCTCCTCACGCGGTCGACTTTCTCTTTTTCCATCACTGGAAGGGGCAGGATTTCACCATTTATCATGAACACCAGATTCCCGTATTTGCCCATCCCGCCTTGGGCCTGACTCATGAGCAAGTTGCAACCTTCTTTGGCCTCTCGCCACAAAGCACCAAGCCCATCGCCTTCGACACCAAACCGCAAGATACTGGATGGAAGGCCAGCATCTCCGCCAAAGCCAATCTCGACTCTCCAGTCCTCGCTTTATTCAAATCAGGAGAGTTTGGAAATCCTGCCGAAGGAGTTTTCAAAAACCGCTTCCAACTCAGTTCATCTTGGGACGAAAGCATCGAACGCCTCATCGACTATCAAGATGGCATTCCGGCTCTCTTACGCAAGCAGGAGCGCGTCCTCTGGAATCTCTCTCTCGCTCCAGAATTCAGCACCTGGCCAGGGCAGAGCACATTCTTACCATTCATGGCTGAGCTCCTCCTCGATACCCGCACCCGCGATCATCAACGAGCCATCGAGACCCTCCCGGGAAGCCGACTCTCCTGGACCCCGACCGATGGAGTCTCACCAGAGTCTCTCAGTCTACATCATGCTCAGGCACATGGCTCTATTTTAAAAACAGAAACAAAGATGACGACTACCGGAATCCAGCTTCTCAGCGAGGAAGATGCCGAACCCGGAATCTATCACTGGAAAGTCAGCGAAGGGATCGTCCATCAACAAGCGAGCAATTTCCCCTCCGAAGAATCTGATCTCCGCACAATCGACCCCGATCTCATTGCTGGCGGCGAAGTCGTTGATTCATCACGACTCTTGCGGCGAGCCGCTTTGGGAGATGGCATTCCTTTTTGGCATTGGCTCATTACTGCCGCTCTTCTTTTTCTCTTGATTGAAGCCTTAGTCAGCCTCTGGAAACCCAAGCCCTCCCCCTCTGCATGAATCCTGCCTTTCCATTGCTTTTTTTAATTCCGCTCTTGATTGTCGTCATCATTGGCGGGGCTTGGTTCTCTTGGAAATCAACGAGGGGAGCCCCTGCGATTTTACGCAAAAAGCTGTTCGCTCTCCGGACCATCGGCCTCGTGATCCTTGCCATTATCTTGTTGAATCCCGGACAGTGGCAAAACTTACAGGACGAGACTCAAAAAACCTGGGTTCACCTCATCGATGACTCTCGCTCGATGTCAGTCAGCTCACGTGCCTTAGATGCTCAAGCCCTCAGTGAAAAAATCACCCGACATACGGACACTGCGGAGATCAAATCTGGCCAATACTTCTTTAGCGACACCCTCACTGACACCTCCTCTAATCATCAGGGAACTGGCACTGATCTCTCGACCGCCGCAGACGCCCTGCTCTCCCAAATGAGTGCTCAAGGCGAAGCTCTTGCTGGAGTCATTGTCTTGAGCGATGGCCGCCAAACGCACCATCCTCGCCATTCTGATTTTGCGCTGCGTGCACAAGCACTAGGAGTCCCCTTCTACACCGTTCCCATCGGAGGGCAACATGCGATGAGTGATCTCGAGGTCACCATTCCACGCAAAACCATCACGGTCTTTCCTCAGCAGAATGTCCAAATCACGGTGGCCATTCACTCCCAGAATCTTCCGGAGTTTGAAAATGAACTCCACCTCGAAACTGCCACCGGAGAATCACTCGCTTCGGAAACGATTCGCCTCAAAGCCGATTCGCAAAATTTCCACACCTTCTCCATCGCCGCGCCCGAGCAGTCGACCACCTGGAAAATTCGCCTTCCTCAGCACCCGGAAGAAATGCGTCTCACCAACAACGAATCTGAGGTCCATATCCGCGTGCTTCAAAACAAAGCGCGAATATTCCTCGCTGAAGGAGCCCCATACTGGGACAGTAAATTTTTAGCTCAACTGCTTCGCCAACAAGAATACATGGAAGTGCATTCCGTCCATCGCTTGAGTGACACGCGCTGGTTCCACGTCAATTCCGCCGAAGCCACCCCACACGAATCAGACACCAATGTGTTTCCAAACAGCCTGGAGGAACTCAAATCTTATGACCTCGTCGTCTTTGGAAAAAATTCCGAACACTTTCTCGATGACACGCGCGCCGCCCACCTCCGTTCCTTTGTGAAAGAACAAGGAGGCTCGGTTCTCTTTGCACGTGCTAAGCCCTATTCCGGACGACTTCCCGGACTAGAACCACTCGAGCCGGTATCATGGGCTACCGGATTAAATGATCAGTTCCAACTGCTCCCCTCCCTCGATGGTCAAGCTGCTGGATTATTTGGCCAAGCGCTTCCCGGACCGGATTCACAAATTTGGAAATCCCTCCCAGAGCTGAAAGATGCCCACCGCATTGATATCGTCAAACCCTTCACTCGCATCCTGGCTCACGGACAATCTCCTTCGGAAAAATTCCCCCTCTTGATGGTCCGTCGATACGGGCAAGGGGTGACCGGACTCGTGAATGCCGATGGACTCTGGAAGTGGGACTTCTATCCCGACGCGCGTGAACTTGGAAATATGTATCAGGAATATTGGATTCAAATGATCTACTGGATGCTCGCGTATTCGGAATTTCTCCCGGGCCAAAATTACTCGCTGAATCTTTCCTCTCAGTCCGTGCAACCCGGAACACCCGTCTCCCTCCGGATGTCATACCGTGGCACCGAAACTCCTGCGCCCCCACATCTTCGTGTCAGCTCTCCTCGTCTTCCCGCTCCGATAGAACTCGTCCCGTCAGAAATACCATCGGAAGACGGCAGCTTGAAGTGGATGACCAGTTTCACGCCAGAACATGCAGGGAGTTATCGTTTCCAGCTTGTGCAGGACGGGCAGACCATGCCTGAAGCAAATTTGAGCGTGCTCCCTCCTCCAACGGAAATGGATGAACTCAGTGCCGATCCGGAATTCCTACGCCGCTTTGCCGAAGCGACGGGCGGTGCCTTGGTTCAGCCAAAGGATTTTGACCGCTTTATCAATGAAACCCTCAAGAAAGAAACTCCCGAAATCCGGGAAAGCGGAATGAAATGGGTTTCATCCTGGATGCACTGGCTCCTCCCTCTCTTACTCGTTACCCTATTTGCTTTCGAATGGTTTTTGCGTCGTCGCAACGGCTTGATCTAACAACTCCTTTTCTCATGAACTCATGAATTCCTTTCAGTCCACCCTCAATCAACTGCATCGCATCCGCATCTTCGGGCGTCTCTTGCTGATGATCTGTATTTTGGCCGCGTTATATACCCTCTCCATGTTTTTACTTGGGATTGCCGATTACCATTATGCTCTCAGTTCTGGTAAACGGAGTGGCTTTCACGCTCTCATCATTGGAACGCTCTTACTCGGAGGTCTTTTTTGGGCATTCAAAATTTTCCGCAGTCCACGATCAATCACCGCCTCACTTGCCGATCGCACTCTCAAGAATAATCGCCAAACCGCTCTCGCGGCCTCGCATCTTGCCTCACAAGAAGCCTCGACTCCCATGGAGGAATTCCACCTCAAAAGAACCTTTGAGGAAGCGAAACAAGACCTGAGTCAAATCCCTTTATTTTCTAAAATCCCCACCCGATTGATCTACCGATGTTCGCTCGGTTTCATTGTCCTCGGAGCGATCATCCTCAAAGTAAAACAGCTTTATCCCCAACCATTTCACGTTGTCACTCAGAGACTATTTCATCCTAGCAGTGACATTCCTCCCTACAGCCCCTTGGTTTTTCAGATCACTCCAGATCATCCCACCGCCATCTATCAAGGAGAAGCCATGGTTCAGGTTAAAATTTCAGGAGGAGAAATTGAAGATGATGTCTTCTGTCTCGTCCGAGATCCTGCCAGCGGTCACGTCGAAAAAACAAACACCTTTCGCGAACTTCCTGGAACATATGCGAGGAAGTTTGAAAACTCACTCGCCCCCTTGGAATTCGCCTTCACCACTGGGCATGCGCGCAGTAGCTGGCACCAGCTCGACATCATCTTTCAACCACGGATTTCGGGAGCCGAAATCACGGTCACTCCTCCCGCATACACCGGGAAAGTAGCGCAGACATACCCTCTGGAAAGCAGCGAAATCCGCGCCCTGCAAGGAGCCACCGTTCAACTAAAAATCCAAAGTAACCGCCCCCTCGCCGGAGGAGATCTCACTCTCACCGCGATGGACCTGAATGAAGAAAATCCCCCGCAAACAATTCAGGCCGAAGTGATCGAAAAAAATCAAATCGCCTTCACCTGGACCGCCTTACGTTCATCTCAACTTTCTGCCATCATTCGCGACATCCGATACACCGAAGCGGAAAAGCCTCTCACTCTCACCTTAAAGACCATTCCCGATCAAGTTCCGGTCGTCACCATGAGTGAACCCTCACCACTCGTTCTCGCCACTCCTAGATCAAGCCTCCCCATGCAGGGAGATATCGAAGACGATCATGGACTCTCTAGGGTCACCCTCACCCGCACGCTTGTGGGCTATCGCGATCGAAACCAAGAACTGGCACAAGAACTCACCCGTCAGGAATATGTCTTTGAGGATTCCTTAAAACTTGAAGAACTCGGAGTCGAACCCGGGCAAACCCTTGAGTTCTATCTCGAAGCAACAGACCGAAATCCATCCCTCCTGGGAGTCGGAGTTTCCGACATTGTCCGCGTGCACATCATTAGCGAAGCGGATTATGCGGAACGAGTGCGCAATCAGTTTCAACTGAAACAGTTCACCGCCCGTTACCGAGCCCTTTCCGAGGCTCTTCGTAAAAGCAAGGAAGCTCTCCAAGAATTGAAGAACAACAATACTCCTGAACAACGGAAGAAAGCCCTTCAGGAACATCAAAAAGCAGAACAACTTGCACGAAAAATTGCCGAAGATTTCAAAGCATTTGAAATGGAAGAACGTCTGCAAGAAATCGCTCGCGAAGCGGCAGATTTACTTTCACAAAACCAAGCCGAATTACAAAACAAGCCGACTCCCGAGGCTATCGAACGCATGCTTGAACGTCTTGGAGGATTGCATCAACAGGCCAAAAAAATCGAACAAGATGCCGA
>CALGLJ010000168.1 GCA_937930235.1 uncultured Verrucomicrobiales bacterium
AGGATGAGAGGTGACTCTAAATCTTCCAATTTCTTATTCAGTCGTTGCGTTAGGTAATCTTTTGATTCTTGAGGGAGTTTCGCGGTATCGGCAAGCTCCAATAATCTCGGTAGATTTTCGTGAGATGCGGTAGTCGTCAAATTATCAAAAAAATCTCTTCGCGTTTTGTCATCTCCAATTTGTCCCGCCCACTCAAGAGCAACTGATGGATCGCGATAGTAGAAGTGCCTCGCCATCTCTTCGGCACCGGCATCGAATATGCTTTGATCCTCTACTTCAGCTAACCAGTTCACAACGCCCTCTTCGTCATCTCGTATCCATTCAGAGATGAGTCGGCCGGCAGCTTCAGGACGGCGTTCTCCTTGAATAGAATCAAAATTCTTCGCCAGAAGCTTTGGATCACGTTCCGCTAAAGTCCAGAGCGCATGGGATACGGCCTCGCCACTAAAGTTAGAATTTGGATCGAGAACTTTTTCCAGAAGAACATCAGGAGGAGTTTCGGTCAATTTTTCAGAGATTACTTTTAATCCTTCGTCACGGGCGGTCTGCTCATCTAAGCCAGAAACCCAGGCCAGACTCTTTTCGTAGTTCGAGTCCGCTAACTCATTGGTCACCTTGCGGAGGAGCATTGCCTGCACGTCACCTGTTTTCACTTGGCTGATGGCATCTGCAGCTGCCCATGGATCTTTAGTCATGAATCTTTCCATGATTTCTACGTAACTGAGATTCACAACATGACTTGACACATCTTGGTCACTGAGCGACTTCAAGAACTCAAAGGCTTTTTCAAAATCTTTGGTGCTTTCACTCTTGTCTGCCAACCCGCGTGCCAAATCGATGGCAAATTGGCTCTTCATCCGAGATGAAGAGAGGGTGCTTAGGAGTTCGATGCCACGCTCAGGATCACGCGCGGCAAGCGATTCCAAGGCCAAAGGCACAAAATGTTCAAATTCCCCGCCAATCAGATCGGCTTTTTGAGCAAGGAGAGAATTGTAGGCTTCCAGCGGATCTGATTTAATCCAAGAATCATAAAGAGTCTCGCGATAATATTCTTGATCTATCTTAGAGAGGGTAAAGTAAAACTCTAGCACTGCGTCAAAAGGCACTTCTCCATTCTCCGCGAGGCCGCACAGGAACTTTAGATAGTATAATGATTCTCCGTTAGCCAGATGCTCCGCTAACTTTTCCCGTTGCTCCTCATTCTTCAGAAGAAGAGAAGCGGAGTCTGAGATTAAACGACTTCTAAAATCGGATTGATCATTAGATCCCCGATGAGTCCTATCCTCAGCGGAGGTAACCGCATTCTCACTCGAATCGTCAGGGATCAGGCGACCTATCACAAAGGTGATTAAGACGCCGAGAAAAAATGCGATTACCTTTTGCATGAGGGTATAGATTATAAATTAAATGAGATGTAACAAATTATCTTCTCTGATTTGCAATCTCAATGAAGAGTGATCTCGTAAGAATCGCTGGCTGTGGACGCTGTACGCCTCTGGAATCAATGTAGTTATAATGCTCGAATGGGAAACCTTCGTGGCGAGCACCAGTTGTAGTGGCCCAGCGTCTTGAGTCATCAGCGATCCGTAAGCAATTGAGAGATGCTCCTCTCCCGAAACGATTGCTCGGTCTTTGAATACGCGATTTAAATCGTTCTGGCGTGAAGTCAGTGTTGCGGTCAGCGCCGAAATTTCGGAATTGAGCACCGTTGGAGCGGAATGTCGCAACAACATCCCGAACTTCTGCTCTTCGATATGTTGCGGTAGTGCCATTGCCGTTGATACCCACACAGTTACCAGCTCCTAAACTGCGAATTAAACTCGCCCGGATCAATCCATTGCGAGTATTGTGTGGACTGATACCGAGAGCGGTCGTGCCATAACGAACTCTAATGTTCCGCAGGTTAATATCATCGAAAAACGACTCAGCGAAATTTTGCTCAAAGCGAGCAGTTTGGCCGCCTAATCCGTCGATGTTGAAGTAATCAACGTTTGCGCCCCCTTGGAGCTGCATCGTTCCCCAGCTACCATTCTGGCCTTGACCCGCCATATCGATTCCGCGAACCGTTCCATTACTGTAATCTCTGACCTCAATCGGAGCAAAAGTCGATCCATTCTCGATGATATCAAAATTTTGCATCAGGAAATTACTCCCACCATTCTGAGCGATAATTGCCCGAAAGCGCAAACTGACACCCTCGCGACGATGCATTGCGAGAAAGACAGCTTTTGATCCAGTTCCACTGGTCGCTCCTGTCACACTCACATTGTCACCGAGCATTACGAAGACATTCCCCTGTGCGGATTGCCTAATCCGGACCCCTCTTTCGATTTGGATGTGGATATTGTCTGTCACGTGAATGCGACCAAGGTGGTACTCTCGACTACTGCGCTTGATTCTAATAATCCCGCCTGTGGGGCCGAATGATCTGATCTGGCGAACAAATCTCGGAGTATCATCGCCAGGTTCATTTTCAAAATTGACCCGAGGGAGACTGTGAAACCCGGGAGGAGTGCTCCACCCAGCTTGCGCTTGTGATGAGAACATGCCGAGAAGGCATGCTGCATAAGTAATAATTTTGTTTTTCATGTGTATGCTTGTGTTTAAAGCATTTCCCGCGAGCAAGACCTTCATGGTCATGTCCCAAAAAATGCTTCGGTTCTTATCTGCACATTTCTGCAATCGCGCAAACTTTAAATGAAAAAAATCGCCCGACGCCATCACAGCGGGACTCGTCGAGTGCTCCAGCCTAGTAAACACAATGAAAAACAGTCGAATAAGACCCTGATCGACTTACCTTCAATTTTTCCAACAAGGGACTTGGTCACGAATACTGCGATGTTCCCTTGACCGCCACCTCCTGAAGAGGTCATAAGCCTCCAGCTTCAGATGAAACTCTTACGCAAAATCCCCCACCTAACCGTCGCTGTGACCAGCCTCTTTTTCGCAAGTTGTGGTAGCCTCCCTAAGCTCACCAAGCCTGAGGAAAAGCCCGAGCCTAAAGTTGAAGAGGCCAAAATCGTGCCTGCCAAAAAGGTCAATCCTCATCCTCCGGGTAGCTATGAGCACTTTAAATTTGGTCCCTACCCCGGAACCACCCGCACTTGGAAAAACGCCCCCCTCCTAGCCACTGCGACTCCTGATAATACCAGCGTCAAAGTTGATCTTTCTACCCAGAGAGGATTCCTCATGGTCGGAGATCAAATCGCAATGGACTACCGCGTCTCCACCGGCAGTTCAACTCACAAGACCCCCACCGGGAGCTACAAAATCACCGAGAAAATCAAAGATAAGCGCTCGAACCTCTACGGTAAAATCCTCAACGCCAGCGGTGGCG
>CALGLJ010000169.1 GCA_937930235.1 uncultured Verrucomicrobiales bacterium
AAAACATCCATACCCAATATCACCGCTTCGTCTCCTCCGATGAAAAAGCGGAGCTTCTGGGTCAAAAAGGCATAGTTTTCTGGATGTATGGTCTTTCAGGTTCTGGCAAATCCACCATTGCTGCTGCGGTGGAGCGGAAACTTCACGAAGCGGGTCGTTTTGTCGTGATCCTTGATGGCGATAATTTTCGTCACGGCCTGAATTCCGATCTCGGATTCTCTGATGATGATCGCCAAGAAAATGTGCGCCGCGTGGCTGAAGTTGCCAAAATGTTTGCCTCCCAAGGTGTCATCGTTCTGGTTTCCGTCATTACTCCTAAAGTAGCGCTGCGGCAGCAAGCCCGCGAAATCGTCGGAGATCAATTTACAGAAGTCTTTATTAAAGCGAGCTACGCAACATGTGCCGAGCGTGACCCCAAGGGCCTCTATGCCAAAGTCGCCGCTGGCGAAATAAAGCAATTCACCGGGAAGGACAGCGGCTTTGAAAAGCCAGAATCTCCCGAAATTTTAATCGATACGGAAAGGATGCAACCTGATACTGCCGCAAACCTTATTATTGAGTGTATCCGAAAGTCTTAAAAACTCACTTGCTTCCATCTCAATTCGTCAATAGCAATCGGAGCAGTCAATTCATGACAAACTTGATTAAGTTACCAAACAAATGTCTGATTATAACCTAAGCCATCTCAAACAGCTCGAGGCCGAAGCCATTTTCATCCTCCGCGAAACAGCGGCTCAGTTTGAGAACCCAGGCCTTCTCTTTTCTGCTGGAAAGGACTCGATCGTCATGGCGCACATTGCGAGGAAAGCTTTCTACCCAGCAAAGCTTCCTTTCCCCCTTGTACACGTTGATACAGGGCATAATTTCCCCGAAACTATCGCCTTTCGCGATGCCTATGCAGAAAAAATAGGGGCACGACTTCATATTGGTCTAGTGCAAGATTCTATCGATAAAGGCACCGCCGTTGAAGAAACGGGAGCGAATGCCTCTCGGAATAAACTCCAGACCGTCACTCTCCTTGAGACCATCGAAGAGCAACAATATGACGCCGTCCTGGGAGGAGGCCGTCGTGACGAAGAAAAAGCCCGCGCCAAAGAGCGCTTTTTCTCACACCGGAATGACTTTGGAGAATGGGATCCTAAAAACCAACGTCCTGAGCTCTGGAACCTTTTCAATGGTCGGAAGCAGCCCGGTGAAAACTTCCGCGTCTTTCCTTTAAGTAATTTTACGGAAATGGATGTCTGGATGTATATGAATCAAGAAGGAATCGAACTTCCGAGTCTATACTACGCCCACGAACGTGAAGTTGTCACTCGCAACGGAGTCATCCTAGCCGTCTCCGAATTCGTTCAGCCACGAGACGGTGAAACCGTCGAGACCAAGAAAATTCGTTTCCGCACCATGGGAGATGCCACCATCACCGGTGCCGTCGAATCAGAAGCCGACACCATGGAAAAAATCATCGATGAAGTTGCTGCCGCTCGCCAGACCGAGCGTGGAAATCGCGCCGACGACAAGCGCTCTGAAACCGCTATGGAGGACCGCAAGAAAGAAGGATACTTTTAGGCTGTCGACTAGACAGAAGACGAAAGACAGAAGAATAAAGATATCGCAGTGCATCACTTTGAAAAAATCGATGCTTGGAAGCGCGGTTGTCAGCTCTCAGTTTTCATCTACGAAATTTTTCGTAATTCTAAAGACTTCGCCTTCAAGGATCAAATGGTCCGCTCATCTCTTTCAATTCCATCAAACATTGCCGAAGGAGCTGAAAGAAAGAGTGACAAAGATTTTATTCGTTTTCTCCGCTACTCCAAAGGCTCTTCTGCCGAACTTCGAACGCAGGCCTACATCGCCGCAAAAATTAATCTACTCACCCCAGACCAAGCCAAGCATATCGCAAGCGAGACCACTGAAATCTCCCGTATGCTCGAAGGTCTTATCCGCTCCCTAGATTCTCAATAGTAGAGTCTTATCTCTTATTTCTTACCTCTTTAGTCTAAATACCATGGACCTTCTCCGCTTTACAACTGCTGGATCCGTCGACGACGGAAAATCGACTCTCATCGGCCGCCTCCTCTATGATTCCAAATCAATCTTCGAAGACCAACTCGAAGCCATCGAGGAATCATCCCGTAAAAAAGGCGACGAGAACGTCAACCTCGCCCTCCTCACCGACGGCCTCAAAGCCGAGCGTGAACAAGGCATTACCATTGACGTCGCTTACCGATATTTTGCTACCCCTAAACGTAAATTCATCATTGCCGACACCCCGGGTCACATCCAATACACCCGGAATATGGTCACCGGTGCCTCCACCGCCAACCTCGCTATCATCCTCATCGATGCCCGCAAAGGAGTGATCGAGCAAACCAAGCGGCACTCCTTCATCGCCAACCTGCTCCGTATTCAACACGTTGTCGTCGCCGTTAATAAGATGGACCTCGTTGACTACGATGAAGAAGTCTACAATAAGATCATCGCTGACTATAAATCCTTCGCCTCTCGCTTGGATAACATCGTCGACATCGAGCCCATTCCCATGTCAGCGCTCAATGGCGATAATATCGTAGAAAAATCGAACAACATGCCGTGGTATCACGGTTCGAGTCTCCTCTATCATTTAGAAAACGTCTACGTCGGTGGCGATGAGAACCACGTCCAGGCCCGTTTCCCCGTGCAATGGGTCATTCGCCCTCAGAGCGATAAATTTCACGA
>CALGLJ010000170.1 GCA_937930235.1 uncultured Verrucomicrobiales bacterium
GGATGGTCTTTCCCGAAGGAGGCTTCGTCGATCTCAAGGGCGCGTCGCATGAGCGGCTCGGCCTCGCCAAGGCGATTGGTGTCTTGGAGGAGTTGGGCGAGATTATTGAGGTTTCTGGCGACGTTGGGATGGTCTTTCCCGAAGGAGGCTTCGTCGATCTCAAGGGCGCGTCGCATGAGCGGCTCGGCCTCGCCAAGGCGATTGGTGGCTTGGAGGAGTGAGGCGAGATCATTCATTGCCCAACTGCGATATTTTGAGTCTTCTGGAAGTTCTTCAAAAGCTTTTCGAAGGTGTTCTTCCGCTCTTTCCCAATGAGCAAGTTCTATGAGAATCCTGGCAGCTGCAAGGCGTAGCTTTGCTCTTTCTTCAAGCTCGGTGATTTCCTCGATGTGGTTCTCAATAAATGAGAGCTTGGTCTCGGAATAATTTTTGTAGGTGAAGCCATTTGCCATCTCCGAAAGTTTGGCCGCGAAATTTTCAAGGTTGCCCAAGCGATGTTCCTCCCAGCAATGAATGAGATCTTCGATTTCATCGAGATGATTGATGCTTGCGCGCTGAGCTAGCCATTGCCCCATTGGGTCGAGGTTCATTCCTCTCGCTTCTTGGAGATAAAGCTCAGGATTTGAACTGCTCGTTCGTTTCGCTAAGCGAATCTTTTCGGTAAAACGTTCTTCCTCGGTTCCAAGTTCAGAAAGAAGATCTAGGGTGTCGTCAGCTTCCATTCCATACTTCTCGCGATACTGGCTCCTCTTTTCCTCTCGCTCTTCAAGCGTTGGATAGACGAGCCCGAGGAAATCGAGGAGGAAGGGAATTCGCTTTTTCCCTTGGCGGGAATTATTCATGTAGAGCCAGATGTCGAAGAAGCCTTCCTTGATCCAGTAGATGCTTTGCCTGCCATCGAAGGGGTTTTTTCCAGAAGCGAGATAGTTCGATTGACTGAGCCGCTTGAGAAGGGTGGAGGTCTGCTGCTGGGATAAGCGGAGCTTTGCGGCGATGGCCTTTGGCGTTTTATCGTCGCTTCGCATACAGGCGATGGTTTCGAGAGCGGCGCGCTCTTGAGCGGAGAGATCTTTGAGGCGGTCTTGGTAGAAGGGGGTGATTCGATCAAGGAGCGTTTCCAACTGCTTGCGAATTTCGAGGATCGATTCATCCGTGATGAGTCCGTAGAGCATCATCGAGAGTCTTGGGCTGCCAGCGGTCAACCGGTAGATCGCTTTGAGCTTGGGGCGGAGTTCGTTTTTGAAGAATTCTTCGTCGATGAGTTTCTCATTTTTCAATAGGTTCTCATGGTTGTCAGCAGTGAGGTGGAGGCGAATGAGTTCGATTGTTTCTTCTTCAGAGAGATGATCAATGAGGGACTCCTTGAAGAAATCGTAGAAGGTCCCTTTTTTCGCGGTGTATCCGGTGAAGGAGATTGGAGTTGTTCCCAAAAGGAGACAGCGATTGTCCTGCTCAAAGAATTGGCGGAAGGCTTTTTGTTCCTCAGCTTTACGAAGTTGGGTGGTAAGAAGCTCATTAAGATTCTCCATTAGGATCACGAAGTGAATCCCAAGCGCCTCTGCTTCCTTATAGGTGGCGGGAACGAGCGCTTCTGCGATGGTTTCATTTGATTCCTCAGTTTCGTAGTGCCCATAAAGCTCAGACCAGATGGCTTCATCAGGCCGTGCATCCTTCAAGATTTCGACAAGGCCGAGAAGAAAGTCGGCAAAGCTGAGGACGCGGTTGGCTTCTTCAGGGAAGCGAACCGGAACGAGCTGCTTGGAAAGGTCTTTGCTGATGCTGATCTCATCGACAATGAGTGAGAGGAGGTGGGATTTGCCAATTCCGCGTGATCCTACAAAGAGAAGATGCCGAGGCTCATCTTTCCGTGCTTGGGCTCGGAGGTGCTCAAGAGCCCCGTGGACGGTGTCACCACGGGAAACAGTGGTGGCTTTACGACGGGCGGGGTCGGTGAAGTTTTGCCGGAAGAGGCTGCTCATGTTGCTAGAATTCCCACGACGAATAAGTTGTAAAGCATTTTTGTTTTATAATTTTGGTTTTAGTGTTGACCGATTTCCCGAGTCTCTCTAGCTTCAGCCGTATTGTGAGATTTGAAGACCTCCAGTATCAACGCTTGATCATCGGCTACCACGGCTGCGATGAATCGGTGCGTGATCGGGTGATTCTTCGTAAGCAAAGTCTGAAGCCGAGTAGCAATGATTACGATTGGCTTGGTGAAGGGATCTACTTTTGGGAGCATGGCCCGGAACGAGCAATGGCTTGGGCGGAGGAGCAGTACCAGCACCAGCGGGGCAAGATAGAAAAGCCGGCAGTGGTGGGATCCGTCATCCATCTTGGCCGCTGCTTTGATCTCCTCGACACTCGCTACACAACTCAGCTTCGAGAAATTTTTCCAACTTTTAAATCAAAGCTTCAAGCGAGTGGACAAGACATTCCTAGGAACAGCTCAGACCCAGAATCTCTCTGGCGTAGAAGAGATTGTGCGGTGCTAAATTGGACGATGGAGGTTCTCAAAGAAATGATGCCTCCTTTTCAGACCGTGCGCGGGGTTTTTCAAGAGGGAGAGGCGGCTTACGACGGATCATCGATCAGGCTGAAGAGCCACATTCAAATCGCGATTCGAGATCAAGATTGCATTCTAGGCTATTTTGTTCCACCTTTGGGGCGTGGAGACGATCAATAAAGCAAACGTGACGCTTGAAGAAGCAGGTCGTAGAATGCGTGCCCGTCTCAAAAAAATGACGGATGCCGAAGCTCTGCAGACTTTTGTCGATGCTGGTATCCTGACTGCTAAAGGGAATGTCAGAAAGCCCTATCGTGGTGTGATTGTTCCTGTACCGAAGAAAAGTGCGTCGGCGGTTCGATAGGCAGGGAGCAGATTGCTGCAGCAAAAAGAATGCCTTTGTTTGGGCTAAATTGCAAAAACACTCTGTTTAAATAGTTTATAGACAGCTTAAAAATTTTATGTCAAATTTAAGTTTTATGCCAGGCATAATGTAATTGACCGGGATTTTTTGATCATTGTAAGATGACGGCGTAATGAACGAAAAACCTTTAGCTGATCATGGTTCGGGCGGGAAGCGAGAGTGGACTCCGCTGGAGCTGGCGGAGATGAAAACGGGGCGCAGATTGGGGCCGATTCATCAGGCTCCGGGGTTCTCTTCGCGGCGACGGATCAGGTTTGAAGGTGGGACGGGATGCTATCATGTCATGTCTCGTATTGTCGGCGGTGAGTTTCTCTTGGGGGATCTGGAAAAGGAGGCTTTTCGACGCATGATGTGGCGCATGGCGGACTTTGCAGGCGTAGAGCTACTCACTTATGCGCTAATGGATAACCATTTTCACTTGTTGGTGAGGGTGCCAGATCGAGAGCGATGGCTGCGAAGATTTGAAGGAGAGGAGGGTGAGAGCCGCTTGCTTGTGCATCTCGGGAAGGTGTATTCGAAGGTTTTCTTGAAGCAGTTAGAG
>CALGLJ010000171.1 GCA_937930235.1 uncultured Verrucomicrobiales bacterium
GGCTGATATCTAGCCAGAATAGGCGCCGGAAACATTAGCGAAAATGTCCAAGCCTGATATTAGTGCCTCGAGTCTTGTAAATTCAAGCCTTCCGGCGGATTTTCTCTCAGATTTCGTCATGCGTTCCTGACGAAGAGCCAAAGATCTTCCAAGCACCCATTCAAAAAGAGCCGTATTATTCTTTGCGCTGAGCTTCCTCGTTTTTTTGCTCACGAATTGGTAACCCTTTCGTTAAGAGACGATATGATTGAGAGGATCGATAAATATCAAACCAACACTTCTCTAAAAGATTTCTATTCAGTGTCACACGGTAAATAGCCCATCCATTTTCTGACATCGGAGCAATCAGCGTGGACACCAGCTCTTTAGAATCATCATAAACCGTGAAATTCACTCCCTGATCCACGAATCCTTCTCTAATTTTTAAATGAACCATCGCCTGACCAGCTCCAGCGGAAAAAATAAGGCACCGCACATTTTTATGATCCGATAGCCCCTCAGCACTTTTGAGGTCCACCCTGATTCTTGGCACCTCAACATAAGGCCCCATTCTTTGAATCTGCCCCATCGCCTGAGAAAGGAGGCATAACACAACAATCACCCTCATCTTTACAAAAACGATCTTCGTAATCCATTTTGTCTCCCTCCTGAAAAACAAGACCATTCCCCTCCAAATAACGCCCAACTAAAATCGCTCAACCGATTGACTAGGAGCAAATTAATGGAATAAATCGGATAATCTTCTTCATCTTCACAAAAACAATTGACCGATAGATCTATTACTTTGAATTAAAAATCACTTCATTTCTGCCTTTTTTAAGGTTTATTTAATCCGACCGCAAAAAAATCAGCGGCAAAAGCCTGAGCATAAAACCCCCAATTCATCAAAAATCACCAAACACTCCTGATAGCAAAGCCTGAAAGATTCCCCATCGATCCTGATGGCGCTTCATCTAGTTTTCACTAGCAGCCTGAATTAAAACATTGATCGATTCTCTTTTTCAAGCCATAGTCAGCGCAACTAATTTTAAAAAAACGTAAAAAATATTTAATTATGAAGACACTCATACCCATCCTTGCATTTGCTACTGCCCTACCCGGAGTAGCCCAAACCGCATTCACTAATCCTTCGGGGTATGTGAAGATTGATATTGCAGCCAATTCTCTTTCCTCTGTCTCTGCAACTTTGCTTAGAGGCGTAGAATTCTCAGGATCTGCAACGATTTCGGCAGACTTCACGGCTGCAAGCGGCAACACTCCTTCATCTCAGACGATTACCGTTACTGGAACATCTTGGTCTACAACACAGTGGACTGATGAGCCTCATATTGCATTTATTACCAATGGTGACACTGAAGCTGCTGAAGAACCATTCTTGATCACAGGAAGCCCAACAGGAACCACTCTGACCTTAGACGCTGGTTCTAATCTCCTTACTCTCGCTAATGGATCACCTCGATTCCCTGCTTCCACAACAATTACAATCCGCAGAGCGAACACTCTAGGTTCACTTTTCGGAACGACACAGTCCGATTTCACATCTGCCGACAGAGTTTTCTTATGGACAGGCACCTTCTGGAACGAATACGCATTCAACGCAGGAGATTGGTTTGATATCACCAACGGTTTTGCAACAGCAACCGATACTGTAGTATTTTCTAGTGAAGGTATTCTCGTTGATAGACAAACTGCCACAGACGCTACTCTTACTTTTTTCGGAGATATTCCTGTCAAACCACAAGTTTCTACCGTTGCAGGTAGTGGTCTCACTCTTTTATCAAACCGATTCCCAGTGGGAGCACCGATTACCGGAACTTTGCTTCCTAGCCTGAATATTCAAAGCCTTTCTAATTGGGGAGCCACTGACCGTGTTTACATTTTGAATAATGGTAATTGGACTGAGTATGGATTTAATGCTGGAAGTTGGTTTGATCTTACAAATGGCTTCGCAAATGCCGACAATTTGGTCATAGAACCTAATTCTGCTATATTCTTACAACGAGCTGCTGATCCTACTGCAGATACAGACAACGTAGCCTTTGAACTCCCTTATACGATCGAATAAAATATTTACACATCGTAAATGAGCAAAACCCCCTGCGTTTATGCACTTCTAAATTATATGAAAAATATACTTACAATCTGTTCCGTTACTTCAGTTCTAATTTCCTCTGGTATTGCAGCTACAGTCTCGGTCACCGGCAGTAATGGAGCTGGAACTCCATTTGAAAACTCACTCAACGGATCTAATGGACAACCTCTGCCTGTGGGAAGCCTTCTTCAAGTTGGTTACTTTCCGGGTCTCGCGGGTCCACCCTCGACTCAGGCACAGTGGGATACGTTTGTAAATATATCAGCAATCAATTGGCAAATTGGTTTAGATTCTAACGGAGGAAGTACAAGCGGTGCTGGTAATTTTGTTGCAGCAGCCACATTACTAGACGACACCGTAGATATACCTACAGGAACGCTTCAGTATGGGGTTCGTATCTTTGATGGTACTTCCGTCGCAAGTTCCACTAACTTCAATACGGTATCGCTTGCCGACTGGAATACAGTTGGCGCTGATGTCCCGACCCCTGGGCAGGGCACACTTACCTTGAATGTTGCTGAGAATCCTTTCTCCCCAGCAAATTTTGTTTGGGAAGATAGTGCAAACGCATTCTCAACTACGATCGCCGTTCCCGAGCCGAGTTCAGTCCTTCTGAGTGCTCTTGGTCTGCTTGCATTAGCAGGTCGCCGTAAGCGCGCTTAATTGGAATTCACGATTCAAAAAAAATCTCAAACTCTCATTCCTTTCGGGAATGGGAGTTTTTTTGGGGGTCAGTTCATGAGCGAGGCGGCTTTATTGGAGCGCCTCTTGGATTCCGCTGAAAAAGCCTCGGAGTTCTTCATCTGAGGCCTCCTCACCCATCAGATCGTCGTAGTTTTCCTCTTCAATCCAATCGAGATCCAGCTCTCTGAGGAAAGAGCTTTCTTCACATGCTTCTTTTTTCCCCCATTTCGTGCGGGTCGCACAATACGTCATCGTCAAACGCTCTTTTGCCCGGGTGATCCCGACGTAAAGTAAGCGACGTTCTTCATCCTTGGTCCCTTCTTCCGTGCTACGCTTGTGCGGTAAAATCCCCTCTTCCAAACCGACGAGAAAGACGACGGGGTACTCCAAGCCCTTGGAAGCATGGAGGGTAATGAGAGTCACTCCTGATTTTTTATCGAGATCATCATCATTCTTATCCGCATCAAGCGCGGTCTTATCTAAAAAATCCTGCAAACTCTGTCCCTTCTGGGAAGCTGCTGTCACATCCCCAATAGCTTGGCTCACGGCTTCATTCCGCGCGTCACGCTCTTTATCCGTTTTGCACTGCTTCATCAGCCAAGGAAGGAAGTCCATTTCTCGCAGCCATGAATCCAGAACGACCCCAGGCGCTTTTCCGTCTACGATCATTCGCTGATGATCTTCTACTTGCCGCACGAATTTTGTGATTGCTCCTCCTGCTTTTGTGGACAGCTGCGCTAAAAATGACTCGGTGATGAGGGTTTTCCAAACACTACAATCATTCACTCGGCTGTGTTCGAGCGCCAGCATGGTTGTATTTTGTCCAATTCCACGTGGAGGGGTATTCAGCACCCTGAGCAGCGCAATATCTTTTTCTGGATCGGCCAGAAGCTGTACATATCCTAGGACATCTCGTATTTCCTTCCGGTCATAGAAGCTCTGCGCTCCTACCATGCGATAAGGGATCTTTTCTTCCCGCAGGGCATTTTCCATCTTACGAATTTGACCATTTGTCCGGAAGAGAATGGCGAAGTCTTCCAAAGCGCGTCCTTCTTCGCGTTGGTTCAAAATTTCCTGCACAATCCATTCCGCCTCCTCATCATCACCCGGCATTGCCACCAATCGCACGAGGTCTCCCCCCATAATGGTCGGTTTCAGTTCTTTTTCTCTCCGCCCGGTATTCTTTTTGATCAGGCTATTGGCCACTTTCAGAACGGCTTCAGTGGAGCGATAATTTTCCTCAAGCCGAATCACCTTGGGATTTGGAAAAAATGTCTCAAATTGTAGAATATTCGTCGTATCTGCACCCCGCCACCCGTAGATCGATTGATCATCATCTCCCACGACACAGATGTGATGGGGCGGGCCTACCAGTTGCTGAATCAAGCGCATCTGGAGACTATTGGTATCTTGAAACTCATCAACCGTGACGTAACGAAAGGTATCACGCCAATAATCCCGAGCCGCTTGATCTTCGGTCAGGATGCGCTCTCCCAAAAGAAGGAGATCATCAAAATCGATGGAATTCTGCGCTCTCAATTCGTTTTGATAGGCGACTGCGATTTCTGCAATGAGCCTGTCTTCAATGCCGGTGAGAGGGAGTTCGGCGCTTTTGGCCTTTGATATCTCACTCATCACCTCTGCTGGTTTCAACTTCTCTCTCGCTCCTCCCTTTCTGACAATCAACTGGCGAATGATTCCTACTTGGTCCCCGCCAGCCATGATGTTGAAATTCTTTTTATACCCTACGGACTCGATATCTCGGCGCAGGATGCGCACGCATAACGAGTGGAAGGTGCAAACGGTGAGATCTTTTCCTCGTTTCTTCCCCACCATTTCTATCACCCGCTCCCGCATCTCGGCGGCGGCTTTATTGGTAAAGGTGACTGCCAGAATATTTCGAGCGGCCACTCCATTTTCCAGAAGCGCGGACATGCGACAGGTGACGGTTCTCGTCTTACCAGTCCCAGCTCCAGCAAGGATCAGCACCGGGCCATCTAACCAAGTCACAGCCTCCCGCTGAGCCCGATTGAGTGCCGAAATATCGAAACCTGCCATGTCTGCGGGAGCTAAACATAACCCAGCCAGCTACGCGAACGTATTGCCGGGAAATCCCTTTGCGGGCTTTCCCCACCGCTCCAGACCTCAAAGAGCATGGCTCTTGTAGGACGCCATGCTCTCAATTGATGACCCGATGTTATTCAGGTAATTCGGAAACAGGTAAATTCATGACCTCTTCCCGGTAGCTCTCCGCAAGCGGGGTGCTCAAATAACGCTCCGTGCTAGAGCAACCAATAGTCACGATCCGTTTTCCTTTAAATTCCGGGCGGGCTGCAATTTTGAGAGCCGATGCGACATTCGCCCCCGTAGAAATCCCTGCGGGAATCCCTTCTACCTGAGCCAGCTTTTGAGCCATTTCAAATGCTTCTTCATTCGTCACCGTAATGGACCCATCCAGAATCTCAGTATTGAGATTTTTAGGGATGAAGCCGGCCCCGATTCCCTGCACTTTATGGGGGCCGGGTGCACCACCACTAATCACCGGACTATTCTCAGGCTCTACCGCGATCGCTTTGAATTCTGGATTCCTCGCTTTAATCACTTCGGTGATCCCCGTAATTGTTCCTCCGGTGCCAACCCCACAGACAATCGCATCGACCTGACCATCCATATCCCGCCAAATTTCTTCGGCGGTTGTTTCACGATGCACTTGGGGATTCGCGGGATTATCAAATTGGCTGGGGCCAAAGGAATTTTCATTTTCCTCAAGGAGCTGCTTTGCTTTAGCAATCGCACCCCCCATCCCTTTTGCTCCGGGAGTGAGCACGATCTCGGCCCCAAGACTCCGAAGAAGAATCCGACGCTCCGCAGACATGGTCTCCGGCATGGTCAACACACACTGATAACCTTTCGCACGTGCGACAAAAGCGAGGGCAATGCCGGTGTTCCCTGATGTTGCTTCGATAATTTTTCCACCCGGCTTCAGCTCTCCAGAGCGCTCGGCCGCCTCGATCATGGCCTTACCAATGCGATCTTTCACACTGAAGAGGGGATTAAAAAATTCCGCCTTTAGGAACACCTCAGCTTCGAGACCTTCGGTCACGTGATTCAGTTTGATCAGAGGGGTATTTCCGACGGTGTCGACAATATTTGTGGCAATGCTCATGACAGGGAAAGTTAAGCGTTCCTTGAGGATATTCTCCAGTCAGAAAACAAGTAAAACTCAGCCCGAAAAATCAACTCAACCTCCCTGAAGCGCAGTCCCAGAATCTATATCTGAAAATCGTTTTCGCCGGAAAACTCGTGAAGCCCGCATTCATATTTTTCTCCCCCAAAGCGGGTCGCCTCTCCATCTTCACCCTGTTTGGGTTTACGAGTAGAGTGCCAGTCCCCCATGGTGAGATAACCATCTGGCTCAAGGGGATGGTGTTCGAGTTGGTGGGTATAAAAGTAGGATGCGACTTGCGCATCTGCCCAGTCCAAGATCGGGTACACTTTGAGAGTGGCATTTTGCTGCTCTGCAAGTTCACGGTTCCTCCGAGTGGATGACTGACTCCGGCGCAGTCCGCTGATCCAAATGTCTTTCTCCAATTCCTGGAGCGCTCGGTTCATCGGCTCCACTTTATTGATGGTCGCGTATCGTTGAGGGTCCGTTTCCCACTGTTTCGGCCAGCAGGCATCTTGATGTGCGGCGGTCAATTTCGGCACGTAACGCCGAATATCCACCTCAAGGCTCGCGGTCAATTTCTCAAGATACTGGTAAGTCTCGGGGAACAGGTATCCGGTATCGACAAAGACCACGGGGATCTTCGGGGCGTTCTCCGCAATGAGATGCAGCATCACCGCAGCCTGAAGACCAAAGCTCGTACTGGCCACAACGCGATCACCGTAGGTTTCATAAAGCCACTTGATGCGTTCACCAGCTTTCAGGTCCGCAAGTGTTTGCGCGACTTCTTCAGCTTCTGTGATAAGTGAGGGCACGGCGTTAAGCTTCCAGCTTCAGATTTTTATGAAAATCTAGTCCATTCACCGTTGCGGCGATGTATCCTGCGCGAATGACGAAGTTCCCAAACGTTTCTCCTTCTTCCCGTGTCTTGGCATAAGCCTGAATGATCGGAGTGAGGAGGGTGATGGCCTCTTCACGAGTGACTGCTTCACGATAGAGCTTATTAAGCCGATCTCCGGCATGCCCGCCGCCAAGATAAAGATTATACTTTCCGGGGGCACGACCAACGAAAGCGATTTCACTCAAGAACGGGCGACCGCAACCATTCGGGCATCCTGTCATTCGGATGGTGATGGCATCATGGCGAAGGCCGCTCTCTTCGAGCACCTGCTCTAACTCCGTGATGACCCCAGGAAGACCTCGCTCCGCCTCGGCCAATGCAAGGCCACAAGTGGGGAGGGCCACACAGGCAATCGAGTTCAAACGAAGCGCGGATTGTTCATGAGATTTGAGAAGGCCATATTCTTCCAAAAGAGCTTCAATGGCAGGGCGTTCTTTGGGAGCCACCTTCGCAATAATGAGATTTTGGTTTCCAGTCAGACGAAAGTCTCCCTGATGAATTTCGGCAATTTTCCGAAGACCGGTGCGCGCTTCATCGCGCACACGTCCCCCTTCAATAAAGAGGTTCAGATGAAAGTTTCCTTCATGATCTTCCACCCAGCCGAAGCGATCACCATTATCGTCAAATTTAAATTCCCGCACTGGTTCGAGATCATAGCCTAGGTACTCGTTGAGCTTTTCAAGGAACCAATCCGCCGAGCGGTCATCTATGGTATATTTTAAACGTGCGTGCTTCCGGTTGGTGCGATCGCCAAAGTCACGTTGTACGAGAACCACCTTTTCTGCAACTTCCACCACTTGCTCCGGGGTGCAGAATCCAATGATGTCCGCAAGACGCGGATAGGTATTCTCATCCCCATGAGTCATGCCCATTCCGCCTCCAACCGCAACATTGTAACCGACCACTTTTCCTTCTTCGACAATCGCGACAAAGGAAAGGTCATTGGCATGGATATCGACATCATTTGATGGCGGCACGGCAACGGCAATTTTGAATTTCCGTGGCAGGTAGGTCTTACCATAGATCGGCTCGACTTCCTCCTGCGTGGATTCGACCTTTTCTCCATCGAGCCAAATCTCATGATACGCTCCGGTCGCCGGAGTGAGATGCTCACTGATGTTCTGAGAGATTTTAAGAACATCGGCGTGGGCCTCGCTTAAGTAGGGATTGGGGTTGCACATGACATTCCGATTCACGTCCCCACAAGCAGCGATGGTATCCATAGCCGCAGAATTAATCTCTTTGATCGTCCGCTTGAGCTGAGTTTTGATGACTCCATGCAGTTGAAATGCTTGGCGAGTGGTGAGCTTGATGGTGCCATTTGCGAAATTCGTCGCGAGATCATCCATCTTAATCCACTGCTCCGGCGTGGCCACTCCCCCGGGAACTCGGACCCGGATGAGGAAGCTAAATGCTTTTTCCAATTTATGTTTCCGACGGCCTGCACGAATATCGCGGTCATCTTGAAGGTAGCATCCATGGAATTTGAGAAGCTGTTGTTCATCTTCAGTCAGACCACCGGTAGAAGTATCAGCTAGCCCCTCGGCAAGGGTGCCACGCAGATAGTTGCTGCCGATTTTAAGATACTCGTTGGAGGCGAGTTTTTTTTCTTCGCTCATAGATTAAGGTTGCGTTGGAATTTCTTAGTAAACGTCGCGTTGGTAACGTTTCTCTTTCTTTAAATTATTGACGTAAGTGGCCGCTTCCTCTGAGGAAACTTTTCCCTCTTCGGACACAATCTGGATGAGAGTTTCATGCACATCCTTGGCCATGCGCTCGGCATCACCACAGACATAGAAGTAAGCCCCTTTTTCTAACCAGGCATACAGCTCAGATGCATGTTCTCTCATGGTATCCTGAACGTAGACTTTCTCCGGTTGATCACGAGAGAAGGCAACATCGAGCTTTGTCAGGGATTGATTCTTGAGATGATCCTGCCACTCAAGCTGGTAAAGAAAGTCAAAGTTGTATTTTTGATCACCGAAGAAGAGCCATGACTCACCAGTCGCTTTTCGTTCGGCGCGCTCCTCCACAAAGGCCCGGAAAGGAGCAATCCCGGTTCCTGGCCCGACCATGATCACCGGTTTCGCATCATCTTCTGGAAGACGGAAATTTTTGTTTTTGTGAACGTAGACTTTCACTTTTTGCCCTTTAAGCATTTCATCTGCAAGATAGGTAGAAGCGACTCCCTTCCGCGCCTTACCGGCCCCTTCATAGCGCACGGCGGCTACCGTGAGATGGACTTCGCCAGGATGGGCCTTGAGGCTGGAGGCGATGGAATACAGGCGTGGCGGCAGCTTCCGCAAGATACTGACGAATTGCTGGGCCTTAAGATTCTGAATCGGAAATTCCGTAACTAGATCGACGATCTGGCGGCCCCAAATCCAAGCGCTGAATTCTGCTTTAGCATCATCAGAGAGAAGCGCGTCCAATTTCGGATTAGGCGAAAGGGCGGCATACTTTTTCACCACCGCTCGTGAGAGAGCCGTGATATCGAGATCATGACGAAGAGCCTCTCCCAGCGATCTTTTCCCAGTTGCGATCGCCTTATGTTCGACCTCTTCCTCGGAAGAAAAGCCCGTTGCCTCCAAGAGTTCCGTCACCACATCTTCGGCATTTTGCGCAACCACCGCGAGGGCATCCCCGACTTCGTAATCGAGGCCAGACCCTTCGAGTGAGAGTTCAAGATGAATTGTTTCCTTCGCCGTGCCTTCCCCATTGAGCAGCACGTGATCGATTACCTCCGCCGGAAAAGGATTTTTCTTATCGAAGACCTCGGTCACAGGTGCGGCAAAGGCAGATGCTTCAGGAGCCAGCGCGCTTGACCCGAGTTCACCAAAAAGCTGGTCTGCCCAAGTGGTGTAGGATTCTTCAAAATCCACATCACAATCAACCCGCGCGCCCATTCGTTCGGCGCCAAATTTTTCGAAACGTTCGTCGTAGATCTTTCCCATCTCGCAGAACTTTTCATAACTGGTGTCCCCAAGCGCACAGACGGTGAAACGAGTTCCTTTGAGATCGAGCGTGGTACTCATGAAAGCAGAGTGAAATGCCTCTACCGCTTCTGGTGGTTCGCCATCACCCCAAGTGCTGATAATAATGGCGGCGTTCTCATACTTGGAGAGATCCGCAGGCGTGATTTCCGCGAGATTGACCATCGTCGCTTTGACCCCTTTCTTCTTCGCTGTTTTCACCGTCCGATCAGCCAATTCTTCGCAATTCCCGGACTCAGTTCCATAGAGGACCGTCAGATTCGCAGCAGAAGCAGATTGGGGGGAGCGACCAGCAAGAAAGCCACTGAGCCACGTACTCTGCTCAGGGGTCAAGTTTGCGAGAAGAGCAGAAAGCGAAGCAGCCTGCTCAGGAGAAAAAGGAGCGTGTGATGGGATCATCGATTTTTAAACCTTATAAAGTTAATCGTCTTTGTCAGATTTGAGCTGAGAGAAGATGGAACGGAGCCGTTGCGAGTGCAAGGATTTTTTCTCTTTCCCCTTCACAAGGCGCCCCGTTCAAGAGCTTACAGGAGAGTCATTCCTCCAAAGGTCCCACTCTGGTATCGCTTCCGGTATTCCCCGGGAGTGAGGCCCGTTTCTCTTTTAAAAATACGTCCAAACTGCCCTTGATCGTAGAAGCCGCATTCGAGCGCAATCTCGCCCAATGATGCTTTTTCTTTAGATAGCAGAGTGCGGGCGGCATTCACCCGAGCGCGGAGAACGAACTGCATCGGTGCAATTCCAAAGAGTTTTTTAAAACGCCGATTGAACTGACTCACGGAGAGCCCAATCTGTTCTGCCAGCTTTTCGGCGCTGATTTGTTCGGCGAAATTTTCCAGAACATACTCTACCACCGGGGCAAGTCCTTCATAACTTTCCTTCAGGTGCTTCGCCTCTTCCAGCGGACGCATGATGCCAGCCAGCCCGACCACTTCATCATCTTTCCCAAAAAGCGGGATCTTGGTAGAAACAAACCATCGTTGAGCACCAAGGTAGTCATAAACGAGCCATATTTGCTCCGGAATGGGCCGCCGCCCCAGCATCACCTTCTGGTCTTCCTCCACATAAGCTGCGGCCATTTGCGGAGGATGAATATCAAAGTCAGTTTTCCCGATGATTTCATGGGGGGAGCGAAAGCCGTTCCGCAGTGCAGAAGCCTGATTGACGACCATAAATCTCCCACTGAGATCCTTCACATAAAGATGTGCATCCGGTAGCCAATTAAAAAGGGCCAAGAATTGGGAATTCGAAGCGACCTTGTTGAGAAAGTTTTCCTGAAGAATTTCCTCCTCCATTCGTGGACGATACTAAAAATCCGCTAGAAAACAAACTGTCACCTATCGAACGAAGAGGGTCGGATCTCCAAGTAGATTTATTTCACAGATTCCTTGATGATAGGTGGCTGATTTTTTAGCATCCTCACCGAGTTTCTTCTTGGCTAAAGCGAGGGCATGACCCGTGCGGTGATTCTCCCCCAGAGCATTGATCCAGAAAAGAGTCATGGTCTCAGTGGTGCCATCGAGCTTTCCCTCTTCCATCATCAAGGGGAAATCTTTCTGCGGATCATGAAAATGCGGCTTTCCTTCCCTAGCCGGTGCGATGATGGCAATGGCTCCCGCTTGACTTTGCCTGAGCATCGCTTCTGTAATACAAGGATCCTGCGCATTATCAAACTGACCCGTAAAGCAAGACACCGTCGTAATCACTGAGAAGTGCTTGTCATTCTTCAGCCGGGCGACCTGCGCCATCGTAAAAGGTGCCTCATGTTCGAGAATCCATCGATCGATCAAACCATGACCATGGATGTGCCATTTGGTAATCTGACCAGAGTTCATCTGGGCGGCAAGATGCTCGGGAGTCAGATCGTAACTCCCCTGATTCTCTTCACTATTCCAGCTCGTATAATCGTTGAAGAAAAATTTCACCTTCTCTTCTTTCCACGCCGCAGGAATGAACTCCTTCCCACTTCGGAACACCTTGGCATTCGCCCCCTCCACCGCGCAGGTCATGACCATTCCGCCTTTTTTCTGCTTCTGATAAATTGCGACTTTAGCCGCATAATTTGCCACATCTTCGGGAGTCCGCATCGGAATGCGACCAATCCCAACCGTCCCATCAGGATAGGTGATGGCCTCTCGATCATCTTCCCATTCACCATAGACCCCGTCCCCATCTGCATCCCAATTCGTCGGACTCAAGTAATAGAGGTCACTCGGAATATCTTGGTCATTTCCCCACATGTTCATATGGAAGGTATCACGATCTGGAATGAGCCCTCCGTCACCAGAACTGTCTCCCCCTAAGATGATCGAAGTCACCCCCTTTTTGTCGATCGCTTGGCGGGCACAGAGCCGAATTTTTTCTTGTAAATCTGGACCTTGAAAATCGTTTTCAATTTGAGCGGTCGAGATGACTTCAATCTTCACATCTTGACGGGCCTCAGCATAAGCCTGCCATGCAGGTAAAAGTTCTGGAGGAGAAATAAGAAGTGCGGAAAGAGCGAGAGTTGCGGGATCAGCCATGGAATGAAAACAGTGAGTAATTATTTTTGCGAACGTTCAAAGACACCTTGAATTTGATCAACATAGCGGGTCACGTGATCGTTTTTGTGAATCTTTTGTTCTTTAAGTTTATCAATAATTTTCAGGTAGTCCTCGAATTCGCCACTTTCTTCTTTCACGGTGCTGAGATGATACCAATCCAGCAGGTCGATGACTTTCTGGTATCGACTCAGCTCTCCGTCCCGAAAGGCTTTAAGATTCACAAGAGATTCTTCAATCTCATCAGGCAAGCCATTCACCATATCACCTAACACCTTGAGGTATCCTACAATCACTTCCCGATAAGTCGGGAAGCTGCGATAAGAAAGAGAAGTCAAAAGATCCACCGTTGGACGAACGGCATTTAGGCGATCCTCCTTGGATAAAGTCGCCAACTGTTCCCATAAATCCAACGGCTGAGGAACCGGGCGTCCTTGATCATCATAGAGATGTAGGCGGAGAATTTGATCCAGTCGCTTATCAGTCTCAGGGATCGTCATGCTATCACTTAACGGCTTTTCAGCCATTTTCACGATCGCGAGCGACCACCATTTTTCTAAGCCTTTGCGACCCAAATTCACCTCGGGAAAGTGTCGCCGAATCAAGGCGAGAGGCTCCCCCTCGTAAATGGCAGCCTCGGCAAGATACCGACCCATCGCCTGATTTCCCTCCGCTTGATCCAGCAGAGCCATGATGAGCGCCCCCGCTGACGCCCGAAATAGCTCATAGCCAAGAGCATCTATGCTCTGAATCTCAGAACGCTCTACCAGCTTTGAGACCTCTAACCACCCTCCACTCTTCGCTAGCGAAATATAAACGCGCCGATCCCCTCGGTTTTCCTGCCACAAAATCGCCTCCTCCAGCCCCGCAACCAACCAAGGCTTCACTTCAACTTCAGCCACCTGCTCCCTCCCTCTCAAAGATCGCTCAATGATCAGCATCTCTAACATCATGCGATGAAGATCTTTCCGAACATAGCCTCCCCCTCGGGCCAAACGCACATTCACCTGTAAGCGATATCCTCCGCCCTGTTCCTTTGGAATGGCGTAAAATTCTGGCTGTATTCGTGAAGATTTCCCTCGAACCGCCGGAAGCAATTCAATCACGATGGCATTCTTCCCCTCTGCCTTCACCTCTCCGGTTAGCTTATTGAGGGAAGCATTCATCGTATCACCTTCCTGAATCACCGCAGCTCGCAATGCGAAAGTCCCACCATGAACCACAAAAGGGCTACTCAAGCTCCCGGTGCGACTCTCATTCCGCTGCTGGGCACTCAAAAGACCCGCCAAAAGCAGAAATCCGAGTAACATGCCAATCTGATGAATCCTCACAACAATAAGAGCGTTCTCTCAATCCAGAGCGTAGCACAAGCGGGAAATTTTCCCTTCTCTGGTATTTTTCTGAATGTTTCCCCTTCCAAAGTCCCTTCACTTTATTATTAAACAGACCTGTGCGATCTGTCACCACATCACCATTTGGAACCACCTCCGAGGGCCTTGAGGTTCTTCTTTTCACGATTACGAACCGCCATGGGATGCAGGTGAAGATTTCAGAATTCGGAGCATTACTCACCTCCGTATTGATCCCAGATCATGCCGAAGGTCATGCGAATATCTCGCTGGGATACGACGATCTCAAAGGCTGGGAACAAAATGATCCTTATTTTGGAGCGACCGTCGGGCGCTTTGGTAACCGGATTGCCAACGGAGTTTTTGAAATCGACGGCAAGACGTATCAGTTGGCCACAAATAACGCCCCTGCAGGAATCCCCTGCGCCCTCCACGGAGGAAAACGCGGATTTAACAAAGTCATCTGGAAGGGGGAGGCAGTCGAGAAGAATGGCACTTGCGGAGTCAAACTCACATACCACTCACCCGATGGCGAAGAGGGCTACCCCGGTAATCTCGAGATCAACGTCACGTATTTTCTCAACGATGAAAATGAAATCATCTGGGAAGTCGAAGCGAGAAGTGATGCCCCCACCCCCATCAACATCATCCAGCACACTTACTGGAACCTCTCGGGCGATGCTTCCCAATCGATCCTCGACCACGAACTCACCATCCCAGCCACTCATTTCCTGCCCACCTGTGCTGGAATGATCCCTACGGGAGAACAATCCCCCGTCGCCGATACCCCTCTCGATTTCCTCACCCCCTCTCCCATTGGCCTTCGCATTGAAGAAGACTTTGAGCCCCTCACTCTGGGCTGTGGCTACGACCACTGCTTTGTCCTAGATGAGCAGGACTCTCTGAAACACGCAGGCACCTTACACCACCCTCCATCTGGCAGGACCCTGACCGTGTTGACTAATCAACCAGGAGTCCAACTCTACACCGGAAACCACCTTGAAGGGACTCCGGGAAGAAATGGCATCACGCACCAAAATCGAGTTGGCATCTGCCTTGAGACGCAAAATTTCCCCGATGCTCCCAACAAGCCAGAATTCCCAAATGCCATTCTTCGCCCCGGCGAATGCTATCACCATAAAACCGTCATGAAGCTCAGTTGGTAGCTCCATGACAGTTTCGAACACTGGCGATAAATAGGGTGAGATCAATCACCTTGCGAAAGTGGCCTCCTAAGCGGTTTTCTTCTGACGACAGGAAGAACAGCAGCAGAGATTCCCAATGTGAGTAGCAATCAGGAGCACTCCACCGAGAGTCGTCACAATGCTCGCAGGAGGAATGTATAAAATACGTTCTCCCTGCTCGTTCACCTGAAAAGAGGGACAGCAATTATCCACGCATTCCGCCGGAGATCCATCCGTAGCAGCGACCGCTGCCTCAGCACAGCCACTTCATCCTACGGCAGCTTCTTCCCCCTCCGTTCCCGCCACATTTTGCGACACCTTTTCGGATCCAGCCGCCTCTTGAATTGGGATTGGCGTTTCCAGATAGGGCAAAATCGCTCCGACCAGCACAAAGAAAATCCCAAACGTCCCGGTGAAAAGAATCCATTTCCTCCCGTGCTTTTGATAACCCTTTGCCATCATCATCCCAGCAATGGGGACTACGATGAGGGCCATTCCCCAGTGAGTAGCCGGGTGTGCCCACATTTTACCAAAGGTAGGCAAAAGGATTAACAACACTGGAGTTGCCGCACAGTGAATAGCACATAATACCGAAGCCCAGACTCCTACTCGGTCCGAGTTCCACCGCTTCATTCCACTCACAGGAAGATTTTGGGAAGATGACGCCGTCAACATAATGCAACCTAATTGCATTAAAAAATCCTCGTGTAAAGAGTTTTGACACCCTTCTTGCAGGATTTTTCTTCAGAGAATCACAAAAAAAAATCGTCCCCCATGCTTCAACGAAATATCGTCGGCCCCATGACCACTCCAACTTCAGACATGCAAACGGGATCTCAATCGACTTGGGCGGATCACATCGGAACTCTCCCTGACGGGCCGGAAATCACCGAAGCAGACCTCAAAGCAGCCCAAAAAATGTGGGGAGATGCGGTTGTAAAAATCGGAGCTGCTGGTGACAACGCCCTCGAAATTGCCCAATCTGCAGCCAAGGCGGCTTACTCCTTTGAGTTAGGTCCCATTCAATTCAAACCCACGCTCGCTTCCGACCAACCGTTTCGGCCAGATCTCGAAGGCGCCTTGTCGTACTTTGTCGCTGGCAACTCAAATTACCCTGAAGACAAAGGCTTCGCACTCAAGCCCTGGATCAAGGTCCGCTTTGAGAATCATGACGTCAAAATTTTTGGCAATAAAGCGATCGTCATGGGCCACTATTATTTTACGGACAAAGCCACCGAACAGGAAACCAAAGTCGAATTCACAAAGGGCTATGTAAAAATGGAAGGCGGACGAATCCTTCTCTTCCTACAACATTCTTCCATGCCATATTCTCAAGACTGATCGACCTCAGTCTTTGTGAAATCCCCCCCACCCATGCTCTAAAAATCGCCTCGAAATCACTCATCCAAAAACGGATTGTTCACGACCTCCTCACGCTGAACATTTGATTCGCGAGAAGACTGGGAATCGAAAGCGGAATCATCGGAATTTTCAAAAATTTGCATCATCCAATGCATCAGAAAAAAGCGCTTTTCCGTAGTGAAGTAATGCTCCGAACTTCCAATGAGAGGGCGGAGAGTGGTGCTCATTTGAAGAGTAACGAGCAGAAAAATCACGGTCCAAATTTTTAGAGGCCCCTTCTTGGTCGTCTCAGTATCGTTCATCATTTTAAAAAGAAAACTCGTCCCAAAGAAAAAGGAAATCAGCCATGCCACGAGGACGAGAAATCCAAAAAATGCACCTGAATCGCTCGATTGGGAAAATACCCAAAGCACCGGAGTAAAACCGAGGAGCAAGGCCGCCATCAAAGCGAGGGTCGCGCCCAAGCCCTTAACGATCTCCGGGAGCTTCAATGGCGCTCCAGTGAGAGCGGTAAAAATATAGAGGCTGGGCAGACAGATCATGGCGCTAAAGGAAATCCCAAGAACAGTCTTCAAAGGAGCCAACCAGAGTTGATTACCAAAAGAGAAACTCCCCAACGTCAATCCAAATAGGAGCATGCCGAATGCGCTGATGAGAAAAAATTTCCCCGCCAAGGAACTCGATCCGTGGTTCTCACGAATGGCCTTGATGATAACGGGAGGGTTTTTAAGGAGGTTTTCTAAAAGTTGATTGATTTGAGTCATAAGATGGGAGTAATGAGAGTTTGAGCCTGCCAAGGGCCTGCCTGGGGATTGAATAATGCGTGCCAATACCAGGAAGAAATTGTGCTCCACTCCTGCCTGGTCGTCAGTGAGCAGATCCGTTCAGAAACTAGAATTTTTTCCTGAAAACGAGTCGCCTCATAACGCAACCACTGTTCTCCTTCTTCATCTAAGAAGAGCGTCGTAGCACCGAGGGAAAAACCCTCTCCCTGAAGGCAGTGCGCACTAGAGTGAAGGCGTCGCGTCGCATGGTTTACATGTCGTACGATGAGCGTTTGATGACCGACTCGGTAGAGATTGATTTGCCCCGGAAAGGTTTCAGAAAAGCTTTTTTCAAAAGGACTGAGAGGCAGAGACTCTACCACGTGTCCTCGATAGAAGGAGAGCTCAGGAAATTGAGATGGAGTCGTGAGAGACAGCGCAGGCGCATTGAGGACAAAGATGCCACTGAGCCCTGCCAGATATGAAAAAAATGGAGTCGTCAATGCAGATTGGCGAGAGCGAGAAGCGGGACGCCCCTGCCATCGACGGGCAATCAAAGCCAATAAACCTGCAGCCCCGATAAAGATGAGAGCTCCTACCCCTACATGAGCCACCTCGGGCAAGTTCAAACGCCCGCTTTCGGGAAAGAAGAGGATCGTTGCGCGCAGCGTATTTCCCAATAAACAAAGGAATAAGGCGATCAATCCCAGAAGAAAGGAATGACGCCAAGTGATCCGAAAAAACGTCGCCAAAATCGCAGTTAGGCAACATGTCGCCCAGAGCATCTGAAGACCACTGCAAGGAGGATCTACCGATACGATGACATCTTTGATCGAGAGCTGCACTCCGACGCGATTCACAGGCAGACCAACCACCTCTAGGATCAGCCGAGAGCCTTCCGCCGTGAGCAGACGAAAGGGATAGCCCAGAAAAAAATCAAGAGAAGCCTGTACCGGAAGGGAGAGAAAGAGGAGCGCGGTCAAGCCAGCGTGTCGATGAATTCCCAGAAGAAACGAGACCGTCGCCAAAGCCGGCACCGCACGAAGAAGCGGAGGGAGCAAAGGAAAGGTCACCGCGTAGATCACAAGCGCGATCATGGCGGCACGATAAGACGGTTGCCGAACTTCCCGGAGCGCATAGATCACGGCTAAAAGCAAAGGAATCATACCCAAGGCTTCCCCTCCCCCGTCATCCAATCGGTGAAAATACCAGCGGATGACCGGGAAGAAGGCGAAGACCGTCGTTGCGATCAGAAACAAGGTGCGGCGATGGTTCATGATGTTCTCCGGAGAATTTCTTTATGAACGAATCCGTAAACTCGCGAGCAGACCGGCGCCCAAAAGCAGAAGGAGAGAGGCACTCGGCTCCGGGACCGAGCCCGCCGTAACGCCTCCAAACTGAGCCTTTTGACTGACTCCTAGCGGCAAAGGCTTGACTTGGGTCACTTGCTTAGCCATTCTCAAATCCTTGCGTGGCTCTTCTAAAATCGCGACAAAGGAAGTGAAGGGAGTCAGCAGCTGATATTTCAACCCTAACTGAGTCACCTCATCGACGATCGAGCTCTTCTTCGTCAGCGAAGCGTAATCGGCCAGACTTTTGACCCGTTCCCGAGCCCAGAGTATCGGAAGAGATGGGTTGCGTTCCGCAGGAATGATTTCGAAGCGTCGAGTCAAGGTCGTCCCATCTCCTTGGGTCGCCTTGAGAATGATCGCCCCTCCCGGAGCACCACTCCACTTCCCTACCAGAGAAAGAGGACGATTAGCAAAGAGATCAGAGCGAGAGGCTGGTTCGATCTCTGAAAGTTCAACGCCATCACCTTCGAGACGAATGTGAGTCAAAACTGGAGTGCTGATCGCATTTAAGAAACGATCTTTCACCTTCGATGTTTCCGAAGGATGCGTGACGATAAATTCATCATTACCGGCGACTCGGCTCAGACCTTCGATCAAGTGACGATTCACGCTACTGCCAATCCCAAGAGGGAAAATCGTGGTCCCCGATGAGTCCTCACGGATGAGATCAAACACTTCTGACTCCGCACTGATGAACCCATCGGTAATGAGCACGAGTGAACGGGCCGTATCTCGATCATGGGGAAGATCCAGGGCGCGCTTCAAAGCCCTACGCAGCTCTGTCCCCCCTCCGCCTCGACTACCATTGAGAAAGCGAATTGCTTTCTCAATGTGATCCGAGGTCACGGGAAGAGACTCCTTCGCTAGTATTTCACTCGCCCCAGCAAAGAGCACGACATTAAAGCGATCCGTCGGGCGGAGAGTTTGGGTCAATTCACGAAACACACTCTTGGCTAAATTCAGAGGGAAACCCGACATGGAACCAGAGACATCCACCACGAAGACGAAATCTCTCGGAGGGATCTGATCCTCACTCACTTTGACCGGAGGTTCCATCTGTATAAGGAAGGTGTTCTCCGCTCCTTCTTGGTCAGTCATGAGTCCCGTCTGAATGCGTTCTTCGGCGAGACGGTAGTTCACAATGAAGTCCCGATCCGGCTGCACCGGAGGCAAGGTCAGCGTAGCATTTGTTTTGCTGGTGAACTTCAACTGAGCCGCTTGGTGGGTCCGGCATGCCAGCGATTGAATCGGGAGGGCGCTTTTGATATTCACTCGGGTCGAAAAGCGGGTCACGGTTCGCTCCCCCTCATTCAGGTAGGGGTTCTTCCCGGTCACCACCTCTCCCGGAGCCTCTCCATAGCGAGGGCCGATGGCGGTCGGGACGACGAATTCATATTCTCCGTCGACCGGCATTAAGATTTCACTGTAGCGGAGAGCGAGTTTGATTTCATCGCCAGGTAAGACCTGCGCGACATCCATCGAGAATATATTAGGACGCTTTTGCTCCAGCAGACTGGCTGATTTTTTTTCCTTCTTGGCTTTTTCAAATTTCTGACGCGCTTCTTCTTTCTTATGAATCACGGCCTTCACGGTGCGCTCTCCGATGGTCATCGTCATTCCATGTACGGCAGCTTTCGTTGAAGCTGGGAAGTAATAGGTCGCATTAATCGGACGAGACCCCAAATTGGAATAAGTCTGAGTGAGGAGCACCTCCGCAATCGGCCCTGTGATGGTCACCTCAGCATGTGAAGACTTCAGAGGAAAGAGATCCTGACGATGATCACCATCGATTTGAAAATAGGGAGACCTCTCAGACGCGGTGAGAGGAAGGAGAGAAAGAGCGAGAAGAGCAATGAGCTTCATAAGGTCATCACCATCGATGACATTTATGAAGAGATGATGCGGGGAAAGTGAAGAATACGCGAAATTCCCGAGAACAGGTGTTTACTATGCTCGTCGTTGGCGGCGTTTTTCTTTTTCGGCGGAAATCCACTCACGATCTGTCTGACTCAACTGCCTGACGCTAGTTTTCGATTGACGGCCATTGGGCTCCACTAAGATGAGTTCACCCTGCGCATACCTTAAGAGGCGTCCGTAAATCTTCTGCCCGTTTTTTCCCGTCCAGAGGCGATACCCTCTTCTTTTCATCCGCTTGCGCCAATTTTTCGTATTTAACTTCTCGGTTAAGACCCGGTCTTTCATCTGTTGGAAATACGGCTTTCCCTGTCCTCGCGAGAAGCCACGATATTGATCAATCACTTCTCCACTCGGACTTAAAATCACCACTACCGGTGTGCCTTTGACTCGGTATCTTTTTTGAAGTTTTTTGATGTAATTCCGTTTCACCGTAACTTCGTGATTGAGATCGCCCACGCCTTCCGCACCTCCATTGAGATCCAAACTCACCCGGACAATTTCATCTCTGGCCCAATTTTTAAATTTCGTTTTGGAAAACAACTCACTGCTCAGTTTCTTACATACTGGGCTAGCTCCTGCTTTTTTATTAGTGAACCACATGACGAGAGGTTTGCCACTGGCCATCGATTCCCGGCGAGCATCTTGAAAACTCACGCCCCACCCCCCTTTATTTTTCACGGGCTTGAGGAATGCTTTTTCAAAGGCAATATCTGCATTGGGATTAGTTTCATCAGACCAAGCAATCTGATCGTCAGAAGGGAGAGTGTAGCCCTGAATCTTGACATCTTCACCGACTTCGGTGGGGAGGTAACCACCAGCCTCGGCTGCTTTACCAATCTGAATCCCATCCCCTTCAGCTTTCTTAAAAAGTGGATTATCATACCCAGTCGGAAGTTGCCCAATACCACCGCCTCCTGCTTGCGCTGTCCTTTTATTTTTCTTCACCTTCGGCTTGATGGTGCGGACCTCCATAAAGTCGCCACAAGAAGTGAAAGCGAGAGCCGCTAGAAGAGCGAGGGAGCGGAAGTTCATAGGAGAGAGTTTAAACGAGGAAAGGTGCTAGGCCAACTATTCTATCTCCCGTAGCAGCGCGAGAGAGACTTTGGCCAAGAGATCAACTCCGGCCTGAGTCGGGTGGAGCTGGTCACGCTGTAAAAGCAAAAGCGTCTGATCTTTCGTAAGCTTGACCGGGGGGATCTCAATCTCCTCCTTCGCCTGAACCTTCTCCATGAAATATGAGAGCGAAAGAATCCGCACCTTCGGGCGCTGCGCAGCCCATTCCCGAATCCGGCGGTTCGCACTCTTCAGCACATCAGGCCGAGGAACCTGCGACGGTGACAGCACCTTATGAATCGCCCCCTGGACATCAGGGATGTCTCCTAAAATAAGAGGGCAATCAAAGCGAGCAAGCTCTGCCAGCCCCCTCTCTAATCGCGCCAGGCGGGCGTTCACACCCTCTCCTTGAAAATGCCCGTAAACGTACCAAAAGAGAAAATCGATGGCAAAAACCGCACTCGGTTTATATTTCAAAGCCCGATTCACCTGAAGATGGCCCATCTTTTCAATGGCGAAAAAACAATACCGATTGCCCGTATTCGGAATGCGCGTTTCTCCATGTAATAACTTCTCCAGCGCCAGATCAAACGCCAGATTATCAGACTTCGGATGCCCCCAAACCCTCGTTAGCTCCGTGATTTCCAGCCCCGAGGTGACACTGGCACCAATCGCAATCGGCTTTTCTAAGGGAGAGCTCATTGAGGTGGAAATGAGACTCAACGTGAGAAGGAATCGCCTAAGCATCGAAAACATTACGATCCTATCTTTGCAAATTATTCAACTCTAACCTTCTGATGACCCGTTTTTCTTGCTGAGTTGCCCGAGGAAGCTACATTCCGCTTCGTGAAGCATAGCATTCTGACTCGGATCTTTCTGACCCTACTTCTCTCTTTCATCTCCGTCTCTCTCGCGGACGCTGCTGGCAGTATGGAGCCATCGTTCCCCGCAGCCGAATATGGCCTTGAAAAAGACCGCTATGCTAAGTTCCCCCTCCCCATCTCAGAGTATGAAAAAACAGAAAATGCTGATATGGGGATTTGGCAAAAACTCGCCCTCCGCGCCAAAGCGCAAGGCGGGTTTAACATCGTCGCCACCATCATCTTTATCTGCGCCATCCTCCATACCTTCCTGAGCGGTTATTTCCTCGAAATGGCGCATCATCATGAGAAAGAACATCGAAAAATCATTGAAAAAGAAGGACGAACTGGGGCTGCCAAACCGCATACGAACGCCAAGGATGACGTCTCTTTCCGCGCTAATCTCTTTCACTTCCTAGGAGAAGTGGAAGCAATCTTCGGGATCTGGGTCATCGCTCTCGCCACCGCCATTCTCTGGTTCTTCGGCATCCAGCCTGGAGAGGGACTTGGAGCCGGAATCACCCAATTAAAAGCCTATCTGAGTAAGGATGTGAATTTCACCGAACCACTCTTCGTGGTCATCATCATGGCGACGGCGGCCACCCGCCCCGTGGTTCGCTTTGCCGAATTCCTCGTCGATAAAGTCGCAAAAATCTTCGGAGGCACCCCCGCCGCCTGGTGGTTCTCGGCCCTCACCATCACTCCCCTGCTCGGTTCATTCATCACCGAACCCGCAGCCATGACCATCGCGGCATTCCTCCTCTCGAAGAAATTTTACGACCTCAACCCTTCGCCCAAATTCGCCTACGCCACGCTCGGCCTCCTCTTTGTGAACATCTCTGTCGGAGGAACTCTCACTCACTTCGCCGCTCCTCCCGTGCTCATGATTGCCGAAAAGTGGAACTTCGGCATGGGCTACATGTTTATGAACTTCGGCTGGAAAGCAGCCCTCGGCATCCTGATATCCAACGCCATTTATTTTTACTATTTCCGTAAAGAATTCTCGGGACTCAAAGGCTCAGAGAGTCGGGATATGCACATGCCCCTGCACTGGGAAGACCGAGAAGACCCCATCCCAGTATGGATCACCGGCATGCACCTCTTCTTTCTCGCATGGACCGTCGCCTTTGCGCACTACCCCGTCATCTTCATCATGGGCTTCCTCTTCCTTCTCGGCTTCACCCAAGCGACTGGTCATCACCAGAATGATGTGAATATGAAGAGTCCGATTCTCGTTGGATTTTTCCTTGCTGGCCTCGTGATTCACGGAGGCTGTCAGGGATGGTGGATTTCCGTTCTTCTCACCTCCATCGACAACGATTTCATCTTAATGATCGGAGCCACGGTGTTAACCGCTCTCAATGATAATGCCGCCATCACCTACCTCGCATCACAGGCTCCCGGACTAGGAATCGGGGCCAAGTATGCCATCGTCGCCGGAGCAGTAACCGGCGGTGGGCTCACCGTTATCGCCAATGCGCCCAACCCCGCTGGCCAATCTGTCCTGGGCCGCTACTTTAAAGGAGGAGTCGCCCCCATTGGATTGCTTAAAAGCGCTCTCGTTCCCACCTTCATCGTCGCCATCTGCTTCATGGCCTTGCGCACTTCTGGGATGAAAACAGACCCTAAAGCTATGATCAAACAGGATGAACACCACATGATCACTCCTGACGGAGCGCATACGCACGGCGTTGAAGGCCAAGTGGACGGCGCTCACACGCATAAAAATCACGCCGGAGAGACCTTCACTCATAGCCACGAGCACTAGCGCTCCGAATCCCCTAAAACACCAAGAAATGTTCACGGGATTAGTCGAAGCAACAGGACGAGTGATCGCCCTCTCGCAGAAAGGCCCGCAAGCGCGGCTTGAGCTGGAAATCCCCTTTGCGAGTGAACTCGCTCTCGGAGACTCCGTTGCGGTCAATGGCTGCTGCCTCACCGTTGCCGAGCTCGGAGACGCCACCTCATTTGACCTCCTCGCCCAAACGCTCAAGGTCACCTCACTCGGACAACTGGCCGCTGGGAAGATCGTCAACCTCGAACGCGCGCTCGCTGTAGGAGACCGCCTCGGGGGTCACTTCGTGCAAGGCCACATTGATGATACTGGCAGTATTTTAGATCTATCCCCGTCAGGGCAAGACTACCGTTTGGAGGTCAGCCTCCCACAAGAAATCAGCGCCCTCTGTCTCGACAAAGGCTCACTTTGTGTCGATGGAATTTCCCTCACCATTGCAGAACTCACCGAGGAAAGCGCCGTCTTTTGGATTACCCCTCACACCTTCAAAGCAACCCATCTCGAGGGGAGTGCGATTGGTCAAATCGTGAATCTGGAAGCTGACCTTCTCGCTAAGTACGTCAAAAAACTCACTTCCGCTCGCTAGCAAATTTTTAGACTTCGCTGGTCGCAGAGTCTTCCAATTCGCCTATTTTTACGATCGTAATTGGTCATATCGTATGGGTTCTGAATGAGGCCCTCTTTCCTATTTATCTCTTCGGTCGCGGAGTGACATCAACTTGCTCAATCGCATCTCCCGTAGATGGCATCTTTGACTCAATGTGTTCCACGAATTTTTTATCCATCCCTTTCTCACTGGAAATCGGAAAAGAAATCTCAAAGCCTGAAGCAGATTCAACCACCACATAAGAATCCTCAAAAAATGAATCACTATATTCTACCTCGATCTTTGTGAGATCCTCAAAGTTCAAAATCGTTGCGGGTTCTTCCCAATCTTGGCAATAAATCACGAGATGCTGATCTGAGACAAAATACATTCCGTCTTTGATATCCAGCAGCGCATCCGAGTAGAAATAAACAATCTGCTCCTCTTTTTCGAGAAGGCCCAACTCACGGATTTCATTCAGATACCGCTTCGGCAGCTGACGTCCATAATAGACCGACGTCTCAGGGGTGTTCATTCCAAAAATGACCAAACCGACCATAGAAATCGCAATGCACACACCCAAAATGATGCCAAATATTTTCAGGAATTTCATTTTCATCAAAATCTTGCCCCCTTTCTCAACCTGGGTCGAGGCCCAACCCCAATTTGAGACTGGGATTGATCGCGGCAAGAACCTCACGACATCCCAGAATCATTTCCTTGGACTTGCCAGCACGCCTGTGCAGGTCAGACTACACCTCGCATGATGAATGCCCCGGTCAAACCCAGTGCAGCAGAGTTCGCAGAATTAGCCAACTCTGGAAATGTCGTGCCCGTTTATGCGCAATTAGCTGCTGATTTTGAGACTCCAATTTCAGCTTTTCTGAAAATGCGCGATGGGCAACATGCCTTCCTTTTTGAAAGTGCGGAAAGCACAGATGCGAGTGGACGGTGGTCGATTATCGGAAGCCAGCCCAAGTGGATTTTTGTTTCACGAGGAAAAGAGGTCACGATCACCCGTGGCGGAGAAACTGAGACCCGAGAACGGCAAGGGGATGTTCTGGATGAAGTCCAGCGCCTGATGGCAGGGTATCGCCCCGTGCCTCATGGAGATGCGCCTCCATTCTTTGGAGGTGCAGTTGGCTATGTCGGATATGATGCGATTCAACAGTTTGAACCTGCGGTGGGAGACTCGCCCGAAGATGATCTTGGCTTACCCGAGTCGGTCTTCTTTCTTGCGGATACCCTCGTAGTTTTTGATCACAAATTACGCCGCCTCCTGGTAGTCTCCAATGCCCTGCTCGATGAGAGTCACTCGGTAGAGGAAGCTTACGCCAAGGCTCGTGGCCGCATTGAAGAGACCATCGGGCTTCTTGACCGCCCCCTCCATGTATCGGCACTCAATGGCTTGGCGGACATCGATCCTCCAGAACCTCGGAGTAATACCACTCAAGAGGAGTATGAAGGGATGGTGACACAGGTGCAGGAGTATATTAAAGCGGGAGATGCTTTTCAGGTCGTCCCCAGTCAACGTTTTGAAGCAGATTTTGAAGGAGCGCCGATCGACCTCTACCGCGCACTACGGCATATTAACCCCTCACCATATATGTTTGTTTACGAGACTCCTGACTTCTCTCTCGTGGGGAGCTCTCCAGAGGTTCATGTCCGCGCCATTGATGGGCGGATTGATATCCGGCCTATCGCCGGAACACGGTGGAGGGGGAAGACGAAAGAGGAAGATGATGCGCTCGCGGCAGAGCTTCTTGCCGATGAAAAAGAATGCGCAGAGCATGTCATGTTAATTGATCTTGCGCGCAATGATGTCGGGCGCATTTCCGAATACGGCTCCGTTTCCGTCGATGATCAGATGATCGTGGAACGATACAGCCATGTGATGCATATCGTTTCAAATGTGAGCGGTCGTCTTGCTCCAGAGTATAGCTCGTACGATGTCTTACGTTCCACATTCCCGGCTGGGACGGTGAGCGGTGCCCCCAAGATCCGAGCCATGCAAATCATCAATCGCTTAGAAAAAAATAAACGCGGTTCTTATTCTGGAGCCGTGGGATACTTCGGCTGGGATGGTAATCATGATTCGTGCATCGCTCTCCGCACCTGCCTCGTCAAGGATGGTAAAGTTTACATTCAGGCTGGAGCCGGAGTGGTGGCCGATAGCGTACCCACGTATGAGTATAATGAAACCGTCAATAAAGCAGCGGCAATGATGCGGGCCGTTGCGCTAAGCAAAACTCTCACGAAATAACAGAGAGCCCAATGTGCCTCATTCCGATCTCGCGAAGGATTCTTTTTCTGAGAACAACCAACGAATTCGAAGTGCCCTTGGAGAGGAACTCATCTCTTTTTCGTATTCTGACCAGATCGTAAAGTAACCATCATCCGTTGGCCGGTATTGGAGAGATCTCTTTTGTGGGTCGGTAAGATCGATAATTGGGAAATTGAGACTGAGTAAGTCGAGAGTCTCAGGATAGGCATTTTTCTTGAGATAGTATTGTTCTAAAGCAATCCCAATTCTAGCAAGGCGATTTTGTGTGATATGTCTGGTAATCACTCTGATTGGTCCGCCTGAAATTGAGGACTGGAACGGAGCGAGTGGGTGAAAGGAAGGTTCATATGTATCGATATCTATGGTGACCACATTGTTGAAGCGTTCTTTCCAAGGGTGTGCCCATTCCTCTCGGGCATCAATCAAATCAAGACCTTGTTTCAGAACTACGGACCTCCGCCAGTCTTGCCAACCAGCAGGGCCTCGATAATTTAACCAATGTCGAACACGTTCTTTGACATTTGGTTTGTCAGGTTTCTCTGCAGAAGAGTCCTGCCAGAGGGATAAGTATTTTTGGAGAATTTCTTCAGAGTAATCTACCATGCCAACACCAAATGCCGTTTCGTAGTGGTAGATTTTCTCCAGCTCCTCAAAGTCCATCTCTATCGGAAAGAGAGTGGCTAGGGTTTTCAGATCACGGTCGCTCCATCTATGAAGACGGATTCCTTCCCATACGACTCCCTCGATCGTCCCGAGAAGAGCGTCTGCCATCAACTTATCGATGAGATTCAGATTACTAAATTTTTTTGAGAGCCGGGCATTCGCTAAGCAACAGCGGAGAGCCTTTGACATCCTATTTTGACGAATGGCGAGAAGAGCTTGCTCTCTAAAGGCATTTGCAATGCTTCTCTGATTGATGATGGATCGAGTTACTTCTGCGTCTTCTCTCAAAAAATCCCAGTGGTTTCTATCGAGATTTTGTGGAGGTTTACTGAGTATCGCGTTTGCCAGTAAATCCAGTCTTGCCGCAACTGGGGCATAAATTTCAGAGACGCGCATGACAGCTTCCTCTTCGCTTAAATTTTCGTCGAAATACTGCGTAAACTCAAAGGCACTTCCTCGTGAGCTTGATAAGTTTTTTATTCCACGTTGCTTGAGTCCAGGAAGCTTCATTGATCCGATTCGCCTCAAAGGAGGATCGATCTCCCGATTCCATTCTGCGAGAAAAACGGGATCCTTCATGAGATCGTCATCTTCTGAAATACCGGGTAAAGCGTAGTCGGCGGGATCGAGGCTGACACCCATTTCATCGGCTCGTTTTTTGGATTTTTCCCACTCCCGAGAGCCGCGCCAGTTTTCAAAAAGCCAACCTACTCCAATGAAAATCACGAGTAAAAGGAGTGCAAAAGAAAAAATGCGAAATGCCTTCCTGATCATTCTCATCGTAACCATAAAAAATCCTGTGTTCTTTCTCTAGCGTGGCTCCATAGCCTAACACTTCAAGCTTACTGATCGATTCCATGTTCACAAGCGAGCTCGAAGATTAAGAGGAAACCAACTTGCAAGTTTAAGCGAGAGCTGTAAATTGCTACACAAAATATTTGGCTCTTCGTCAGGAACGCATGACGAAATCTGAGGGAAAATCCGCCGAAAGGCTTGAATTTACAAGACTCGAGGCACTAGTATCAGGCTTGGACATTTTCGCTGAGGTTTCCGGCGCCTATTCTGGCTAGATA
>CALGLJ010000172.1 GCA_937930235.1 uncultured Verrucomicrobiales bacterium
ACTCACCAGCGCTGAAAACCGGCTTCTCACTAGAGATGAGTTTCAAGATCGATCGGAAAATGGCTTCAGAGGTTTTCGGAAGTCCTCTCTAAGGAGAACTCCGCTTTTTCTGTCCATACCGAGAGAAGAGATCTTCTAGCCACTCTTTCTTAAGAGGCTTGGAAAGAAGAGTCACCTGCCCTTTGGGGAGCAAACGATTTACCACCTCCACTTCTTTGGCATCAAAGGAATCCACCAAAGCAACCACGGGCAACGAATAATGTGACTCAGACTGAAGCAATTTTTCATAAAGCTCATCTCCCGACATGTCTGTGAGATCCAAATCTAAGACCACCAAGGGAAAATCATACCCTGATGCCATCGTGAGAGCTTGCTCTCCGCTGGAAGCTGCTAGGTGGAAATAGTTCCCCTCATTCAACACCGCCGTCATTTCTGCTAAGAGCTTGCTATCGTCATTTACCACTAAAATTGGGTCCATGAGAAATTACTAAATCCACTCGTTGAAAGCCACTATTACAATCCGATCCAAATTTTCTCAGAACATTGGAACCCCTCGCACCGAGACATGATGAAATACGATTGGTTTTGAAATCTCTATTTGGGGATTCAAAAATTCTGCCCACTGTTACAGAATGTCCTGCGATGTCTTACTATGATGATGAACCACGTTCACGTTTTGGACTCTTTGTGGCACTGACTGTCATCGTCCTTTGCCTGCTGGGATACTTTGCGTTTTCAAATCTTATTTCGCAATCACCGCCATCTCCTACTCCGCCGTCAAAGCCTGACACTCCCCCACCCCCACCCGCTGCGGTGGAAACGGTGCAAGAACTTCAATTACCAGAGGCTGACCTGCCAGAGACGACTCCGGAACAATCACTTGTTCATTCCGGTCTTCAGTTAGAAGAATTCAACCCAGAAAATCTTCTAAAAAAGATTGGAGACTCTCTCCAAGAGGGGAAATTTGAAGAGGCCGTGCAACTCATCGGAAGAGATCAAATCTCTCCCGAAACTCTCGCCAGATTAAAAACATTACATGCTCAAAATCGTCTCCAACTGAACCCCACCCACCCCATCATCGAAATTGGTGAATTGGATCGTAATCGCAGGAGTCGATATGCTCTCAATTTCGGAGAAGAACATCCCCCCATTTATTTTGACCTCATTCGTAAGCCCTCCAACGGGAAATGGTCTGTTGCTAAACTTGAAATTCCAAACACACACACCCAAACAACCGACTCAACAATTACTGAAGATTCTTTAGGAATTGCGCACCGCTTTCTGCATGCGGCTCTCTCACAACAATTTGAGCTGGCTAAAAGCTTCGTCGATTCCTCCTTAGTCACCGATGCCAAAATCGCAGGTCTTTGCATTATCTTTGAGGAAGCGAAATACCAACTCCCAAAAAGCAAAGCCCTTCGCGCAATGTTTAATCGTGATCTTGCCGCCGCCTTCAAAGCGCGGGTCCAAACTCACAATGGAGAACGGGCCGCTGAGTTTGGCCTCAATCTTCAGCGAGAAACCATTCAAGACCATTGGCTCATTACCGAAATCAATCTGCAATCTTTGCTCTCGGATTATGCCCAGCGCATTGCCGGAGGCGACGTTCACTTTACCCCCCTCGTCAAAAGTCCCACGGGGGGAGATACGCTCATTCTCTATTTTGGTTTTGATGAAGATGGACTCACGCCACGGACTCGACGCCAGCTCGACATCGTCGTTTCTCTTTTGAAGACCGACCCTAATAAAAAGCTCACTCTTTCAGGTCATACCGATGCCCTCGGAACCGATAATTACAATGAAGAGCTCTCTGCTCGACGCGCCACGGCGGTGGAAAAATATCTCCTTTCACGCCATGTCCCACCGAGTCAGATCAAAAAAATCGCGGAAGGTGAACGCAAGCCACGTCTACCCAACACGGATGCTACCGGACAAGACCAGCCCTCCAATCGGCGCGCAAATCGAAGAACGGAAATCTATCTCGATTTCTGATCCTTCAATTTCTCATTTGGGCCTACTTTGAAGTGAGGGTGATTTGCTGACTCTTGAGATTGTCACCAGTGACGGTGAGCGTGATGTCTCCCGCCTCTTGGATCGTCTGAACGAGAACCACGAGCTTTCCGCTAAAAAGTTTCATCGTGGGATGATGGAACATTTCGAGCGAGGCCGCATCTCCATTACAAGCGGCGCGATAAGTTCCTTTTCCAGTGACCTCAAAGTTGAGCTGATTGGTAGCAGTCGGACAAGGAATGCCGTTTTCATCAAGGACTGAAACGGTGACAAAGGAGAGGTCTTCCCCATTTGCGCTAAGCTCTGTGCGATCTGCTTCGAGGACAATCTGGTGAGGCTGATCAGCGGTTTTGGTTTCCTGTTCCGCTACCGGCTTACCGCTTGCATCGAGGGCAACGACTTTCAGAGTGCCGGGTTGGTATTGAACGTCCGTCCACATGAGACGGTAGCGATTTTGAGGAGTGGAGTGGTTTTTCTTCTGAATTCCTAGGCTTTTGCCATTGAGGAAGAGTTCTGCGCTATCGTAGTTGGTATAGACAAAGACCGGAGTGATTTGCCCTTCGCGGCCTTCCCAGTTCCAGTGTGGAAGGAGATGAAGAGTGGGTTCTTCGGTATTCCAGCGGCTGCGATAGAGGTGGTAGCGATCTTTTGGAATGCCTGCGAGATCGCAGATACCGAAGTAGGAGCTACGAGAGGGCCATTGCCGGTCATAAGGGGTGGGCTCGCCAAGGTAATCGAAGCCAGTCCAGACAAACTCGCCAATCACCCAGTCTTTATCATCTTGGAGTACGAAGTCATCGTCAGGAAGATTAGACCAGCTACAACGTACCAGATCGTACGAAGAACACTGATTGTCAGGATGCTTTTTCATGACCCCTTTTTCGACGGGAAATTTGTAGATTCCTCGGGAGCTGAGGGTAGAAGCCGTTTCAGAACCTAGGAGAAGCCCTTGGGGGAATTTTTCGTAAGCTTCTTCATAGAGATGGACGCGGTAGTTCAGACCAGGAATGTCGATGATGGCCCCAAAGCCACTTTCCATGACGGCTTTGACTTGATCCATCCCCACGGTGACCGGGCGAGTGGGATCTTCGCGGTGGAAGAGATCTTGCAGCCACTTGGCGCGCTTGACGCCGACACTACCATGTTGATCTGGAACCTCATTGCCCGCGCTCCACATGACAATGCAAGGATGATTGCGGGTGGCATGAATGAGATTGACGACATCTTTTTCAGCATCGGTTTCAAAGAAGCGATTGTATCCATTTTCCACTTTAGGCTTGGCCCATTCATCAAAACTTTCTGCAAGGAAAAGAATGCCCATTTCATCACAGAGTTCGAGTTGCTCGATGGAGGGCATATTGTGGGCGCTCCGGATGGAGTCACATCCCATTTCTTTCATAATGCGAATCTGGCGACGGAGGGCGGCCCGATTGACGGCCGCTCCGATCGGGCCGAGATCATGATGAAGGCAGACGCCTTTGAATTTACGAATTTCACCATTGAGGATGAACCCTTTGCCAGCTTCGTACTGAATGGAGCGAATGCCAAAGCGCGTGGTGAGTTCATCTTTCAGAGTGTCACCGAGGTAGAGCTTGCTGACCGCGTGGTAGAGCCTGGGAGACTCTGGACTCCAGAGCTTGGGGTTTGGAACTAAGATATTTTGTTCAAATTCATTCCCAAACGGAGTTTTCGTCTCCTGGCTGAGGATGGTTTTCCCATCAGAATCGATGATTGAGGTGACGAGACGGAGGTCTTTTCCAGTCACCTTGGTTTTAATATTTACCTTGGCATATTCTTTCGTGACGACGGGGGTGGTGATGAAGGTCCCCCATTGATCGATGCTCTCTGGATTTTTAACGATGAGCTGGACCTTACGATAGAGGCCCGCGCCGGGATACCACCGAGAAGAGAGCCCACGGTTGGTGAGTTTCACCGCGAGAGTGTTTTCTTTCCCTGCGAGAAACTGCTCGGTGATGTCGAAATAGAAGTAGTTGTAACCATAATTCCATTCGCCAATTTTTTTGCCGTTTAAAAAGATGCGCGGTTCACTCATCGCTCCTTCAAAGAGGAGAATAACGCGTTGTCCTTCTTGATATTGAGGCAGGGTAAACTGATTACGATACCAAGCGGTGCCAATGTGTGGGAGCCCTCCGGTGCGCCCCGTTTTTTCAGAGGGTTTCTTCTCGCCATTTTGCCAGATCGTGACGACCTGTTTATCGATTTCTTTATCGAAGGGACCTTTGATGGCCCAATCGTGAGGGACGGTGATTTTTTCCCAAGAGGAATCATCAAAAGCGGGTTGCACTGCTTGGGGATGCTCTCCTTTCTGAAAGGTCCAGCCGTCTTTCAAAACGGTGACCGAGCGGGATTGAGCAGCGGTGATTTGCGTTATCGCAAGGAGGAGACTGAATATTTGGATCGCGAATTTCATTAGGAATGAGAATGGAAAAAAATTGTCGAAGTTGGTTATGCCTTAGAAGAGAAAGACTTCAATGGTGAAAGAGATGGAAAGTCAGGCGGTAACGGAAAGTTCCTCTGAGTGAAAAAATGACGTTTTCCCCGAAATAATTTTTTTTCCACGTCGTAGATGGCTAGTCATCATACGATCACACATTATAATACGACTTTCTATTTTCTGGCAGATATGAGGGCTTTTCAATGAGTCAGAATCGGTCATAAAAAGTAACTTACTTACTGGGAGTTATTGAAAAGAGGCTCTTTTTAAGATTCATTTCCGCAAAACATTCTATTCCATTCCACAAAATGCCTTCAGATCCAGCACCATCGAAAGACCTAAACGACGACGATGTCGCAATCGTAGCCGACCTCAAATCATCATATGCGCAACTCAAAGAGGAACTTGCGAAGGTCATTGTGGGCCAAGAGGAAGTCATTGAGCAAATCGCGATTTGTCTCTTTGCTCGCGGGCATTCCTTGCTGATGGGGGTTCCGGGTCTTGCGAAGACGCTTTTAATTAGCCGCTTAGCTGAGACTCTCTCACTCGATTTCAACCGAATTCAGTTCACTCCTGATCTGATGCCGATGGACATCACCGGAACTGAGATCATTCAGCAGACTTCTGATGGAGCTCGCGAGTTTCAGTTCATCAAAGGTCCGGTCTTCGCCAATATCGTGCTTGCTGATGAGATTAACCGGGCTCCCTCTAAAACTCAGGCTGCGATGCTGGAGGCGATGCAGGAGCAGCGGGTCACGGTGGTCGGTAAGTCGATGGATCTGCCCGCGCCTTTCTTCGTTCTTGCCACGCAGAACCCGGTCGAACAAGAGGGAACTTATCCTTTGCCTGAAGCTCAGCTCGACCGCTTTATGTTTCTGGTCAATGTGAGTTATCCGGGCCGAAATGAGGAGGTCGATATCGCCCTTCGGACCACTACCGAAGCGCATGAGCGTCTCAAGGCGATCATCTCTGAAGAGGAGGTGAGGAAATTCCAAGCGCTCGTTCGGAGAATGCCAATTCCCAAGCACCTCGTGGAGTTTGCTGTGGATCTGACTCGCAAGACGCGTGTTTCAGAAGAGGACAGCGGTGCTCCAGATTGGATGAAGCCGCTCGTCTCTTGGGGAGCGGGTCCTCGTGCAGTGCAGTATCTCACGCTGGGAGCGAAATCACGGGCCGCTTTGCACGGTAACTATATGGTGCGGATGGAAGATATTTTGGCGGTCGCTGAGCCCGTTCTGGCACACCGGATTATGACGACTTTCAATGCGCAAAGTCAGGGCTTATCCGCCAACGACATTATTCGGAAGCTGGTTGAGGAGTCCAAGTCTGTCTAAGCACGAAACTACCTGATTTTCAATGCCGCGCATTCTTGATTCAGAGGTCCTCAGTCGCTTGAAGCCGCTGGGACTCAACGCCCGTCAACCGATGTTGGGCGACGTCAGTGGGCGCCATCGAAGTCCCCTTAGAGGTTCTAGCTTGGAGTTTGCGGAATACCGCAATTACGTCCCCGGGGATGATACTCGACGCTTGGACTGGCGTGCTTGGGCTCGGAGTGATCGCTATTTTGTCAAAGAGCATGAGGCGGATACGAATCTGAGGCTTTCGGTCGTGCTCGATAGCAGCGGCTCGATGAACTACCCGCTGCGCAAGCCGATGGGCGAAGCGACGACTCGCTTCGACTACATGAAGCGCATGGCGGCATGTTTGGCTTGGTTGGCCAGTGAACAGGGTGAATCAGTGGGCCTCGCGGCGATTCATAAGAAGAATCCTGTCGACCTTGCGCCTCGGCGGGGAGCTCGGCACCTTGGTCATCTTGTCGAACAAATCGAAGAGCTCTCGGCAGGAGAAGATCTTGCCATTGCCGATGCCCTCCATCACGTGGCGGATCGGCTGCCTCGCCGCAGTCTGGTGGTGCTTTTCACGGATCTTTTTACCGATCTTGAAGAGCTGCAACCTGCCATCGACCATCTGCGCTGGCGTAGACATGACGTCACGATTTTTCATCTCTTGGAGCCTTCGGAACTTGAGTTCGACTTCGATCAACCGGTGAAGCTCCTTGATTTAGAAGGCGGAAGTCCTTTGCTCGCGGATCCTGCTCTGATGGCGAGTAATTACCGTGAGGTGGTTCAGAAATATCTGAAGAAGGTTTCTGAAATGGTGAATCGCAGTGATATCGATTATCACCGCGTTGATCTGGACCAGCCCTACGAAGAGCTTCTCTCTCAGTTCTTACTACGCCGATCGTAATGCCCTTTCTCCAACCACTCTTTCTCCTGGCGCTTCCTCTGATCGGGCTCCCCATTCTGATTCATCTCCTGAACCAGCGTCGGCACAAAACAGCTCCCTGGGCTGCCCGCAGTTTCGTCCTCGAGGCATCCAGCCTGAATCGAGGGATGGCTGTGGTCAGGCACTGGATCATTCTGGCTCTTCGGGCCTTAGCGATTGCGGCGATCATTTTCGTCATCGCCCGTCCGCTGGCGAGTCGGATTCCGGGATTGGGTTCACTCGGTAGTCCCAGAACTCAAATTATTCTCGTCGATCGCTCCCCGAGTATGGCCCTGCGAAACTCAGAGACGGGACTCACTTGGAGGGACGCGTCTCTTGCGCAACTGGAAGATCATCTCGAAACGGTGGGAGGTCGCCAACTTCTCTTCCATAATCTCTCTGATGAGCCGGTCGTTGTTGGGAAAGGACAGTTAGATGATCTGCTCGAAACTCAGATCACGGCGACTCAGACAAATTTACCTTCGCTCATCGAGCGTGCCCTCAGCCACGTGAAGGATCAATCAGTGGGCCCTTCGGATCTCTGGGTGCTGACGGATCGACAGACTGGCGACTGGAGATTGGAAAGTGGGCGCTGGAATCGAATTCGTGAGAAAATCGAAGAAATGACCGACGTGAAGCTGCGTTTTCTGACTCCAGAGGATCGCAATGATGATTTCAATCTCGCGGCTTCGGTAGAGAACGTTCGCCTCGTGAAGAAAGAGGATCGGCACTTTGTGTATCTCGATTTTAAGATCGTGCAAACGAGTGGGGAGGTTCGGCAACGGAAGATTCCCATTCGCATTCTGGCCTCGGGAACTGAGCGCACTCTCGATATCGAGATGAACTCGAGCGAGTTTCGCTACCAACAGTTAGAAATCGAAATCCCGTCCACCATGACCGCAAATGGTGGCGTGATCGAGATTCCGCTGGATTCCAACGAGGCGGATAACCGTTATTACTTTGCGTTCTCTCCCGAACCGGCTCGTCGCTCGGTGATTCTCTCGGATCATGAAGAAGTTTCAGCCCTTCTCGATGCGGTGTGCTCCACTCCTCTGGAATCGTCTCAAGTGATTTCCTGCGAAGTGATTCCAGTCTCTCAGCAGAACGAAATCGATTGGCAGAATACCGCTCTCATCGTCTGGCATGCTCCCTTGCCACAAGGCGATACCGCGCAGCAGGTGGAACAATTTATTTCCGGGGGAGGCACTGTGATGTTTTTGCCGGATGAATCGGAGGACCCGACGGAATTTGCAGGAGTATCATGGGGAGAGTGGACGGAAGCGTCGGAAGCACAAAATCGTTCAAAAGACGACGACCGCATTACTCAATGGCGCACCGAGAATGATCTCCTCGCCACTGATGAGTCAGGGAATCGGCTTCCGGTGGACTCGATCACTTGTTCGCGTCGACGTGCGATCGAGACGAAAACCGGGGTCATGTTAGCAAGCTTTGGAGACGGACAAGCGCTTCTCGTCCGTGCTTCGACGCAAAATGGAGGAGCCTATTTTCTAGCCACTTCACTTGAGGAAGAAGTTTCTAGTTTTTCGAAAAATGGCGTCGTTCTCTACGTGATGATGCAGCGTGCTCTAGAAGAGGGTGCGCAATCACTCGCGCAAAGCCGTCAGGTCGAGGCTGGTGATTCTTCCCTGACAGACACCGAGCTTTGGGAGCCGTTAGATCTCGGAGCAACGGCAGAACAAATGAAAGCCGATCAGATGCTCGTCGCGGCAGACCAGCGTGCTTATCATGCGGGAGTTTTCACCGTTCCTCATTCTGCAGAAAAAAATCGCTCGTCTTCTGATTCTCGTAAAATCATTGCGGTCAATCGCTCTCTCAGTGAGGACTTCCCCAGCACGGTCGCGAAAGCCGATGTGAACGAACTCTTAGGTGAAGATTCCTTTGAGCTCATCACCACTTCCGCGTCTTCTCTCAAAGGGTTGACGAACGAAATCTGGAAAATTTTTGTGATTGGAATGGTCTTGGCCTTGATCATCGAAGGTTGGCTTTCGCTGCCAGCAAAATCAGGTAAGTCCCAGTCGGATGAATCTATCGGAGTGAATAACGCATGAATCTCGACCTTAGCCCTACAAACCTGACGATCCTCGTGATCGTGGTCCTTGTGACGCTCTACATTTGCGTGCAATCCTGTCTGAGAAGCGGTTTAAAAAAAGCGACCATCGTTACAGAATGTTTGCGTTTTCTTCTGATCCTTTTAGCGACTCTCACTCTCTTCCAGCCGACTTTCGTGACGGAACATGAACCGGAAGGGCAGTCGGTTATCAAGATTCTCATCGATGACTCGAACAGCATGACCACGGTGGATATTCCACAAGGTGATACGCTGATCAGTCGTGCGGCCTTGGTGGAATCAGCAGCTCTCGCGAAGCCAGAAACTTGGAATATCCAGACCGAGAAAGTCTCGGTTGAGGTTGATCTCTTCGCCGCTGGAGAAAGCGATGCTCTCACTGCGTCTGATGATGCTGCCTCGAAAGAATCTGATCCTTTTCGCTCTGCCACCAATTTGGACTACGCCCTCGATCGAATCGCCTCCAGTCCCGGAGAGGTTCGCGCGGTCGTCCTCGTCTCGGATGGCGACTGGAATACAGGGGGCTCTCCATCTCGCTCCGCACGGAAGCTCCGCCAGCTCGAAATTCCTGTTCATACTATTGCGACTGGGAATCCTACCGCTTTACCCGACCTTGCGCTGGTCGATTTTGACCTCCCGGCTCTCACTGTGATTGGAAAAGCTCTGCGCATTCCCTTCGCCATCAAGAGCACCCTGACGACTCCCATTGATACCGAGGTGACAATCTCTCTCCCTGATGGAGATGAACGCACCGTTCCTCTTCAAATTCCCGCAGGTGGTTATCAAGATTCTGCCATCACCTGGGAGCCGCAAGAGGTCGGTAGTTTTGAAATCACCGTGCAAGTTCCCGAGCATCCTGATGAGCAAGTTTCCACCAATAACTCGCTCACTTTGCCGATCAGAGTTCGCCACGAATCGCTCAATGTTCTCCTCGTTGATTCATACCCTCGTTGGGAATATCGCTTCACGCGCAATGCCTTCATGCGTGATCCTGGTGTGACCGTGAATACCGTTTTGCTTCACCCTGATATTCAGGGAAAAGGGGAGGGCGCGGGATATTTAGAGGCCTTTCCTTCGAGTGAAAAACTCAGCAAATACGACGTCATCTTTCTTGGGGATGTCGGCATTGGCGAGGGGCAATTGACTCCTGAAAATGCGGAAGATCTCGCTCAGTTAGTCCGCAATCACGCTGCCGGACTCGTCTTACTACCGGGATTCCGAGGGTATCAATCCTCATTTGCAGATTCTCCTCTGGAAGAACTCCTACCCGTAGAGCTTGATCTCGCGGAACCCAAAGGCGTTCGTTCTGCTACTCCTGAATCCATCCTCCTAACGACTGCCGGACAAAAAAGCCTCCTGACCAAGCTTGATTCCAACGAAGAGTCAAACATCGACATTTGGAATGCTCTTCCGGGCTTTAACTGGCATGCTTCCACAGTCCGCGCGCGCCCCAATACAAATGTTCTCGCCGTTCACAAGACTAAGACCAATCGCTTTGGTCGTCTGCCTCTCATTGTGACCCGCACTTTTGGCACCGGTAAGGTCCTCTTCGTGGGGACTGATGCCGCCTGGCGCTGGCGACGTGGCGTCGAGGATCGCTTTCACTATCGTTTCTGGTCCCAAATGGTTCGTTGGATGTCCTACCAGCGAACGATGGCTTCCACCGATGGGATGCGTGTGATTTTCTCACCTGATCGACCTCGCGCGGGAGACACCGTCAACCTCTTGGTCAATGTCATGGATTCAAGCGGCGAACCGCTGCAAAATGGCACCGTTTCGACCCAAGTCCTCATGCCCTCGGGAAAGACCAAGACTTTAAGCCTCAAAAGCGATGGAGAACAATCTTGGGGACTCTTCCGCGCTTCCTTCGTCGCTGATGAAGGGGGAGTGGTGAAAATGACGACCACCTGCCGTGAGACAGGGGGTAAGCTCGAAACCCAATTCGATGTCATCGGCGCTCCTCTCGAGCAGATTGGCCAACCCGCGCGACTCGCGGTTCTTTCCGAGATTTCTGCCATCACGCAGGGGCAGGCGACCCAAGCTCATCAAGATGATCTCGACTCACTTCTCGATACTTTACGAGCCATCCCACCTCCAGAACCTCTGCAGCAATATCATCAACTTTGGAGTCACCCCCTCTGGGCCATTGCATTGATTATTTTGCTAGGAGTATTTTGGACAGCCCGTAAACTACAGGGTCTCATTTAACAGTTCGATGAAGCGATTTCACCTCAAGACTATCACCCCCTTTTTCTGCAAGTGGATTTGCATCACCTTGGGCCTCTCTTCCGTAGCCGTCCAAGCTCAGAGTCCGTTTGCGATGCCGAAAGATGAGGAGGACTCCGCCCAAGCATCGCTAACTCAAGAAGAAGCTGAGGCTGTCTTGCGCGAACGCGAAGCCCAAATCAAGGAGCACCTCCCAAAAATGGAAGCAGCCGTGGTCGGTCTGCAAGTCCCGTCTGGAAATGGCTCGGGAGTGGTCGTCAGTGAGGATGGTTTGATTTTGAGCGCAGCCCACGTGGTGGCTGGTCAACCGGAAATGACAGTTCGCTTTGCCGATGGTCGCCTTGCGGTGGCCAAGGTCCTCGGAGCCTACGCTCCTGGTGATGCCGCCATGCTCAAAATCATTGACCCCGGCTCCTACGAATACGTCGAGATGGCCAAGTCTGGAGACCTCCAAGAAGGAGATAGTATTTTTGCACTCGGCAATCCCAGCGGCTTCGACGAACAACGCGGAATGCCCCTCAGGGTCGGCCACGTGATCAGGATCGACGAAATCACTTACCAAACTGACGCCCCTCTCGTGAGTGGTGATTCCGGAGGCCCCAGCTTCAACAGTCAGGGATTACTTGTCGGGATCCACTCGAATGTGAACGTTCGCATGGAAGTGAACAATGATGTCCGCATCGATATCTTCCATCGAGAATGGAAATCTCTCTTAGCCGGGGAAATTCGCGGGACCCAGATGCTTCGCCCCGAAAACCCCAACGAAGCCCGCGCGAACACTCTCGTCTTTGGTGCTCTCCTGGTGCAAACGAACCTCAACGAAGGAGGGAAGCCCATTCGGATCGAAAGCATCGAACCCGGAACACCCGCAGAGTGGGCCGGCTTAGAACCTGGCGATTTGATTGAGCTGGTGAATGGAGAACCTGTTCCTCACACTTGGGCATTCCAAAAATCCCTTCTCGATAAGGACTACGGCATGACCTGCGATTTCGCCGTCATTCGAGGAACTGAAAGATTCAAAATCCCACTCACTCTCATGACGATGGGGGAAATCGAGGCGCAGCGCAAAAAAGGCGCCCCTGAAAAACCGACTCTCGAAAAACTCCCCGACGCTCAGCCCGAGCCAACTCCTACCGAAACAGCTAAGACACAGGATGAGGTCGAACATCAGACGGAAATCGAAAAACTCCTTGAGCAATCTCGCAATAACAAAGGACGACTCGACATCAATCCTGATAAATTGCGCGATCTCTACCAGCGGCTTTCTAGTCGAGTGAACCGCATGTCTCCCCTTGGTGGTCGGCAATCAGGAGCTTGGGGTCAGGTGTATAAAACTGCCTTTGCCGAACACCTCGAGAAATACCATAAATCCACCTTTGCGGTCCACGCGAATGGAAAGCATGCCACTCTCGCTACTCTGGTAGATCCCCGAGGTTATTTCATTTCCAAAGCGAGTGAAATCGCCGGGCGCGATGCTACCATCATCCTCAGTGAGGATCTCCGCGCTCCGATCCAGTTCATCACAAGTGACTACGATACCGATATCGCAATTCTGAAAGTCTCTCCAGATTTCCTCCAGCAGGTTCCTCACATTCCTGTCGACCTCACCGCCAGCGCGAGTCGTTCTTCCGCTCCTAAAGGCACCATCTGCTACGCAGTTGGAGATCGCTCCGATACTCTTAATGGGCATGGCGTGGTTAGCGTCGCAGAGCGGCCCCTCAATGGAAACACCACAGCCTTTTTGGGCGCTCTGGGCTTAGATCTTGAGGAAGGTGAAGGGGCTGTCCTTGCAATCGTCGATGCTCGAAGCCCAGCGGAAAGCGCTGGCCTGCTCGAGGATGACATCGTCGAATCCGTGAACGAGCAGATCATCAAAAATGGCTTCCACCTGACTGAGGTCGTGGAAACTCACCCCCCGAATAGCATCGTCAATTTTAATCTTAAACGAGGAGACTCTTGGCTCACCGTTCCGGTCAGACTCGGAGACCTTTCCGGAGTGATCCCCATGCCAGGCGCTACCCTTCAGGAGGTCGACGAACAGTCAACTCCCACCAATCGCCGTCGCTGGGGCTTCTCGAGCGGGATTCAGGTCGATTGTAGCTTCCGCCCGAAAGATACGGGTGGCCCTTTGATTGACCTTGATGGTAATTTCCTTGGACTGAACATCGCTCGTTCAGGGCGAGTCAAAAGTTACGCAATTCCTGCCTCTGTGGTCGCTCAATTTGTCGTTCCGGCGATTGAGGCAGATCTCTCAAATCCCCCGTCAACTGATTAAGTTATGAATTCTCAAGACTCCAACACCCCTGACGAACGCTCTCATCTTCCTGAAGCTCTCAGCCAGAGGCTTGAAAAATTTCGTAGCCGTCTGCGCCTCTTTAAGCTGATTGAAATCTGTCTCAGTGCGCTTGTCGGTCTTTTCATTGCTTATTTCATCGTCTTTCTCACCGAGCGTTTTGTCACCATCCCGACGAGTGTCCGTGCGCTGATTCTTCTGATCGGAACGGTTGGATTTACCATCGGTATCCCGCTCACTCTTCATAAATGGTTTTGGAATACTCGCCGCCTCGAACAAGTCGCCAAGACCCTACGTAAGGTCTTTCCTGCTCTCGGAGATGAAATTCTGAGTATCATCGAAATGGTGGATGAGCAGACGGGTTCCGGCGCCAGCCCTCGTCTCATCGCCGCCGCCACCCAGCAAACTTCCGAGCGAGTCGATGCTCATGATCTCGATCAGGCAGCGCCCATCACCCCAGCCAAAAAACGAGGCTTCATCGTGGGCGGTATTTTAGCCGCAGTGGTGCTGGCCGCCATTGTTGTTCCTGGTGCCGCCGGGAATTCGTGGCTCCGCTTCTTAAATCCGTGGACTGAAACCGAGCGTTTCACCTTCACACAGCTTGATGTCCTTCCTGACACCATCAATGTGCCATACGGGGAGCCATTTTCAGTCGAAGCCAAACTCGCCGAAGAGAGTGAATGGAGACCGGCCTCCGCAGTCGCGAAAATCGGTCCTAGTGAAGTTTCTTCTCAGATTGAGAAAGACACCTATTCCTTTTCCCTCCCTGCGCAAACCGGTTCCGAGTCGGTCAAGATTTCCGCTGGTGATGATGACCATTCTCTCTCGGTCATTCCCGTGACCCGGCCCGAATTACTCACCATTACTTCCCAAATCGAATTACCTGCCTATTTAGAGTATTCCGAGCCCATTACCCGTAGCTCCACGAACCGTCGCTTTGCGCCACTCGTCGGCAGCACCATCACTTTTCAGCTGGAAGCGAACCGTGAGATTCAGAATGCCACTTTTGATCAAGCTGCGCTGAGTGCTCAGGGGCAAACCGTTTCTACCCCATCGATCTCGGTCTCCAGCGAGTCCAGTCAGCACGTGATTAACTGGAGTGACACCCACGGCCTTTCTCCGCGAAAGGCGGTTGAACTCCACATCAAACCGACCGAAGACCAAGCACCGTCTCTTGTCTTCGAACAAATCAAGGATCGCATCCTACTCGAAAGTAAATCTCTCCGCTTTAACTTCAGCGCCCGCGATGACTTCGGGATCTCTAAAATTGGCCTCGAATGGACGGATGACTCTTTGGTCAAGGGCGAGAAAATCCTCCTCGCGGGATCTCCCACTCAAACGAGAATTCGGGAAGCCGGCATCTTTACTCCAAGCCTTGAAGGCATTTCACCCCAAATGCTCACCCTGCGACTCTTTATCGAAGATCGCTTGCCCGGGCGCGAACGCATCTACTCCCGTCCGCAGACTCTCCACGTCATGAGTCACGACGAACACGTCTCCTGGATCGACTCGAAGATGAAGCAGTGGAAATCCTCCGCCGACGCCATCTATGAAAGAGAAGTTGCGCTCGCCGACGAAACCCGAGCCCTTCGTGAACTCAGCGACGAAGAGAAACTCCAACCGGAAAATATTCAGCGTCTTCAAGAGCAAGTCGCTGCCGAACGCGAGAATGCCCGCCGCCTCAGCCAAGCTGTCAGCGAAGGCGCAGAGCTTATCGAGAGCGCGATGCTCAACGAAAACATCCGCGCACAACAAGTCGAAACCTGGGCCAACTCACTTGAACGTCTCGATTCCATCGCGGAAGATAGATTGCCCGAACTTGCGGACCAGCTTGATGATGTTCGACGCAGCCTCAGTCAAAGTCAGGGTCAGCCAAGTGAAACTCAATCTTCCACCTCATCCCAACCTGGCCCCACAGGTGCTCCTCAAGAACCACCCGTCGGAGAGGATCGCTCTCAAGTTGCTCCCAGAAGAACTGGACCAGCTGGCGCCAATGCGGAAGCACCTCCTGAAGGTCCTTCCAACCCTCGTTCAATCGAGGAGACGATGCATGATAAGAAAGGAAACTCTTCCGAAGAAGAGACCACCGACGAGGAGGGAGACGCCGAGCAGGAATCGAATGGCGAAACCCCTGAACAAGATGTCCGCTCCGGTATCGACCTTCCTTCGACCCAACTCATCAATCCCGACCTCGAACCAGCAGAGCAAGAAGAAGGGGACGAAGGACAGCAACAGCCGCAAGCTGAGGAAGAACTAGAAGAGCTTGGCCTCGATGAGATCATCGAAGATCACGATGCCCTCCTCGAAGAATTCCGCCAGGCTCGCGAGGCCATGGATCAAATGATGGGGGAGTTTGAAAACAGCACCTTTGTGAGAAGATTCAAAAGCGCGGCTCGTCTCCAACTCAATGTTGCCTCCAAGCTGAATAAAGAACTCCCTTCTTCTTTTGGCTCTCCTCTCGAAAAAGCATCGAATCCCCAAGCGACTCTGAGCGAACTCATCACCTTGCAGGCTGAAATCTTCACCTATCTGCGTGATGTGAAAACAGACCTCGAAGCGTACCAAACTCGTGAGGCTCAACTCTCTCGCCAAGCCATCCTCGACGAGATGGATGCCCTCAAAATGCAGGTCAAACTCGAAGAACTCCCCCGGCGTATCGAAACAAATCGTCTGGGCGATGCTCTGCACCGAGTCGAATTCTGGGCAGACACCTTTGACCGCTGGGGCGAGGAACTCGTCATTCCGATAAGACCAGTCGAGCCAGGCGATAATCAACAGCAACAAGATCAAGAAGAGGATGACAACCCAGGACTCCCCGCCTCGATCGTTCTCGAAATCATGCGCCTTGTCGAATCTGAGATGAATCTCCGCGATGAAACCCGCGACTTTGACCGTTCCCGTGCTGCGATTGATCCTAGAGAGCAGAAGCAGCGAAATGATGGACTCACCATCTACCAAATGTCCGTCATCGAAGACGCGCTCGACACTCTGGGCGATATCAATGCCATTCCTGGAGCAGACGCTTACTTCACTCGTCCTCTCGGAATGCTAGGAGCAGCAGTGCAATCGATGCATGAAGCTTCCGGGATGCTCTTTGAAGGTGATGCTGGAACGCTCACTCTCGCGGCCGAGTCCGCTGCAATCGAAGCGCTTCTCGCCTCAGGTCGCACCGATCCACAAGCGCCCGATGGTGCAGGGGATGCCCCCGGTGAGGGGCCAGACGGCTCTGAATCACTCGGAAATGGCCTCGCCTTTTTGGAAAAATATCAAAGCGACCAGACCGATACTTGGGAGAACAATGAACGCGATCCCGGCGTCGATCACCACGCTCAAAATTCACAAATCCCCGAACGTTTCCGCAGCGGCCTGGATAGCTTCACGAGCCGTCTCAATCGCCTCAAAAGAGAGCAGCAACGCTAAACCTGTTGCTCCTAATCCCATCTCTCAACTTCCTAAACCTCCTAAAATTCCTAACCTGAAATAAAAACATGAAGACCCCGATACACACGGCTTGCCTCCTTCTTCTCGCCACTGCATTTCTCTCTCCTGCAGTTGCCCAAAACCTCGATATTCGGGACTACGGTCTCTTTAGTGGTCGCTTGGCTTCGAGGGAATCTGAGCATCTCGAGCAACTCATGAGTGTTCATATCGAGGACATGAAGCATGCCGTTTCTCTTGATGATGCCAGTGCGCGCAAACTCAACCTCGTTGCGAAGGTGATTTGTCAAAGATTAACCGACCCGGAGCCGATCGCCAAAGCTTTTGGCATCGAAGGAAGCAATCCCGCCCCGACGGACGATGATGATTCTTTCTCCGACAAGGATAGCGAAGTAAAAGTTAAAGAAGATAACACGGTATTTCGGCGCATGATTCTGAATCGCCCGGAAGCGAGGAAAAACTCCGTTTTCAGGGACCCGTCCTGGAAAAAAGCCTACTCCTCCAGCCTCAGCGACGAGCAAAAAAAACAATGGGCCGCCGCCTCTAAAAAACGCGAAAAAAACATTCGCGAAGCCGTCGCAGGTTATCGCACCTGGCACCTCGCCCAGCACCTCAACCTCGATGAGAAACAAATCGAAGCAGTGAAGAAAAACGTTCTGAAGTATGAAGCCAGTTGGCTGGCTAAGAAGATCAATAGCAAACACCTCGACTTTAAGATTCCTCGCTATCCCGCTCGCGGAGAGAAAAAACTCGGCGTCAAGGATCTGCAGAAAATCCTCAGCGAAGAACAAAGAAAGCGCTATGACGATTACCTCAGCAAAAAATCATCATTCGAGCCTGAGGCACTCAAAGCCCTAGAACCAAAGGACCCGGCCCGTAAGCAGAAACTTCGTCAAGCCGTCGTTCAGTACCGACTCGTCCATTTTGGCCAACGTCTTCGCCTCCGTGACTCTCAGCTCGAAAGTGTCGCTGCCGTCATTGATAAAGTAGAGGGCGACGCTCTCGAAAAAATCATCCTTCAGAAACATGGTCTCTTCATTAACGGCCACCAAGGCTTCAAATCCATCAAACCTGCTGACCTCGAAGGCATCCTCGATGAAAACCAAGAAGCCCTTCTCCAGTTTCATCTCACCTCCAGCTACATGCTCAAAGATAAACTCATCGTGAAACTCGGCACTCAACCCGAGTAAATGACTTGAGAATATCCTATTTCGCCCCAACTCGGACCATGAGATCTTCACGCCTTTTTACCGCCTCTCTCTCCTGCGCAGTGAGTCTTGTGGTTAGCCCCATCGCATCAGCCCAGACCGCACTCCCCGATGATGTTCAATTCGGTGATGTCGTTCCCCCTGATGTGGAACAGATCACTTCGCGAGCCCTAGAGTATCTCGCTACCACGCAGCATGCAGACGGAAGTTGGAGACCCAAGGAAGGTGGTAGCCTAGGGCGTGGAAGTGACTGTGGCGTGGTCGCACTCGCCGTTCTTGCCCTCATTTCTACCGGAGAAGACATGAATGTGGGTCCATACGCCACCAATGTTCACTCCGCTATTCGCTACCTCATTTCCAATCAGAACCCTGAAACTGGCTTCTTTCCCACCGGCTTCTACCATCATGGATTTGCTCTCCTAGCTTTAGCCGAAGTTTACGGAAACCTCGATGAAGAACAACTTTGGTCTCTCGACACCACCACCCCTCCTGAAGGCCGCCGCTCCATTGCTTCTTCCATGCAGCTTGCCATCGGAATGGCTGTGAATTCTCAGAAAAACAATCGGAATAAAGCTTGGCGCTACCAGCCGACCTCCCAGGATGCAGACACCTCAATCACCGGAGCCGTCCTTATGGGACTGCTCGCCTCGAGAAATGCGGGCATCGCCGTTCCTGATTCCGCCATTGAAGACGCCTGCGCATATCTCGAAAGCATGACCAGCACCAAGGGTGGGCAGACCATCTACACCACTCAAGACAACTCACCCCCTCCAACCACCAGTCTCTCTGCGATCACCAGCCTCACGCTCAAAATCGCTCAAAAACAAGATTCCGCTGCCCAGAAAGCAGCCACCACCCTCATCACCAGCGCATTCGATCAACCCGACTCCCGCTACCCTCGCTACAACCAATACTACATGGGGCAGGCCCTCCTCCAGAGCAACTACCCGGTATGGGAACGCTGGAACCTTCTCACCACTCGACGCCTACGCAAACAGCAACTCGAAGACGGAAGCTTCGACAGCAACCATGGCAAGACCTACGCAACCGCCATGTCCTGCTTAGCCCTCGCCCTGAACTACCGCTTCCTTCCCATCTACGAACGCTAGAGTTTTTCTTCTTATGATGTCCTTCCGCCTCGCTTCATCTTTTCGCGTCAGCTGCCTGCTCGCCGCTCTCTGGACATCATCTGTCCACGCTCAAAAACCACAGTCAGGACTCGTCACCTTTCATAATCACGAGAAGCTCCCGGTTCAAATTAAGAGTCTCGACGAATCACTTCAGATCAATTCTGCTTTCTTCGCAGGGAATTTAAAACTGCAACCCTCGCAGATTCGTTCCCTCGATTTCTCCTCACAGATAGCGCCCTCCACCTCAGCAGAAAAATCCCCCGAATTCTCCCTCCGGCTCAAGAACGGCAAAGACCGTCTGTTCGGAAAAATCATCTCCCTCGATGATGCTCAAACCATTCTGGAGAACAACACTCTGGGCCGGATCAGTATCCCCACCGCGAAGATCCTCGACATCACCCGTCGCCCTCCCAGCGAGCGCACCACCACCTACCATTCTCTCAACTGGCAACCCGGTGAAAACTTCTCCTTCAATGAATTCATCGAACTCCCCAAAAGATCTCCCCACGCACTGGAAATCCCTCAGAAAATCCTTCCAAACAATCACTTCTCCATCGCCTTCCGCAGCGTTCCAACGACTGAGTTTCTGATCAAGCTCGACCTCCCAGAAAATGAGGCCTTTGTGAGCGCCGATATCACCATTGCCGTCTCTCACGAAACAGCTCTCGTGAAAGTGGATGAGGATATCGAATTTTGCGACTTCTCTAGCCTCAACGGCACTTCCCACCTCACCCTCGCTTGGGATGGTCGTGAACTTCTCCTCCTCAACGACCTCCTGCAAACGCTCATCAGCATCCCCATGGAGGACAATAATCCGGTGCCCATCACCATTTCCAACAAAGGATCCGCCTTACAAATTCTGGAAATGAGCCTCTCTGCTGAACCGCTCAAACCTGCCTCCGAGCAAATCACAAACCAGCAAAACCTCATTCGCAGCGCTCAAAAATGGGAACCTGTGGAAACTTTCCAAATTCAGAACGGAGAACTGACCTCTCCCTCCGTTCAAATTCCACTCGCGAAACTCGAACGCATCTGGCTCGGAAAATCACCCGCACCAGCAGCAGCACCAGAGCCAAAGCCAGAAGTCGAACAACCCACTTCTCCTAATCCCGACGATTCAGAAACAGAAACGCCTCCATTGGAAAGCCCTCAAGAAAACAAAGCGCCGAACCCAGTCGCTTCTTCCATTTCAAGCTCCTGCCTTTGGGACAACGGTCAGCGTCTCACCCTCGAAAATCCCACCTGGAAAAAAGGGAGCTTCACCTACCAGACCGAGTCCTTTCAAGTCCTCACCCCAGTCACTTTAACCCCAAGCCGCATCGTCTTCCCGCAACCCTCCGACTTGCAGGTCACCCCAGCGACTCATCAACTCACCATCGAGGGACTCACCTATACCGGGAATTTTTCATGGGGGAAAGAAACCACCCCACAGTGGAAATTTAACGGCTTGCCAAAAAGCGTCTCGCTCAACCTTCGAAAGAAAATTGAGATCAGCCATCAAGGTTCCCAGAGCAAGCCTCTTCCCAAAACGAAAACCCCCGACCAGCTCATCTTGACCGATGGCACCGCTATTCCCTGCACCATCGGAAAGGTAAGCGAAACACACATCCATCTCACCTCGCCCCTCGTCTCCGCAACAACCATCCCCCTGGAGGAACTCAGGGCCTGCTTCTTTTCCCCCGATCAAGACGATTGGCAAGACGTCCTCACTCAAGAAACCATCCAGCGAGTACTCACCGTGCCGCGGTTTTTGCGCGATGCCAACTTCAGTCATATCCTCATTGCCAAGAGCGGCGACCTCCTCCGTGGAACGCTCATCGAAATGAATGCCCAGACCGTGACCTTCGAATCGCGTTTCGAAAATCACAACATCGACCGTAGTAAAATCGCCGCGATCATCGGGTTCGACACCTCTGATCAGACCCCTGCTGAAAAGAAACCCTCCAAAGGTGCCCCAATCATCCGCGTCAAGATCGGTGAAAATTTCGCCGTCTCAGGCAAAGCCACCCACCTCCCAAATGAGGGACAACTTCAGATCATCTCACCCCTTGTCGGCACCATGAAGTTCGACGAAGCCTCCGTGCAGAGCATTAATATCAACAAGCCATTCTCGAAAACCGAGTCGTTTCATGAATTTACCTCCTGGCAACTTCGCACTCCCATCGAGCCTCGCTGGATTGATGAAGAAGGGAATTCGTACAAGCCAGATGAAGAACTTCTCAATCAAGCGGCGCCTCCCTTTGAACTGACCCTCCTTGACGATACCCCCTTTAGTCTCGCCGATCACCAAGGGAAAGTCGTCGTCCTCGTATTTTGGGAAACTGGCTCCCGCCCCAGCACCATCAGCATCCAAGAGTATCGTAAGGTCATTGAGAAATTCCCGCCCAGCAAGGTCACCTTCCTCGGGATCAACCAAGGACAACCCCTCTCCAAAATCCGAGAATTCGCGGCCCAAAATCAATGGAGCACCATCGGCCTTGCCTCCGACATCAATCGCAAGATCGCACGGCTCTACCAAGTTTCAGGAATTCCTCAACTCGTAGTCATCGACCGCGAAGGAGCCATCCGCATGCTCAAAGTGGGCTACTCCACCAACGCGCCCCAAGAACTCCGGGCTAAGATCCAGCAACTTCTTCTTCAGTAAACATCCACCGCCTCAACAGATCCATGATCCATCATCTCAAACGATACCCCCTCCTCCTGCTCTTTCTCATCACCTCCCCTCTTCAAGCCGAAAGAAAACACTTCTCCCGCTCCTTTGAAGACAACGGAAACATCTCGTACCAAAATGCGGTAGCATCCTATCGAAAAGGTGACGTTCTCGTCACCCTCGTCGGCAGCACTCACGTCGCCGAAAAAGCCTGCTACGATCAAGTTCAGAAAATTCTCGAAGAACATGAAGCCATCCTCTTCGAATTTCTAGGAAATCCAGCCGACCTCATCGAACGGAATCCCAAAGCCATGCGCCAGTTAGAGCAATCCTCCGGCATGCGCAAACACTTCTCTGAAATGCTTGAACTCACCTCTCAAGTCGAAGGCATCGACTACTCTGACCCACGCTTTATCCATGCCGACTTCTCCAGCAAACAATACCAAGAAGCCCTCGCAGAATTCAAAAAAACTCCCGCTGCAAAAAAAGGACCCGACCCAGCTCGCATGGCAGAAGTCATGAAAATCGTGCAACAGGTCAGCCCCGAAACCCTCGCCTTCCTTAATAACAGAGGCCGCAAGCAACCTCTTGAAGGCGCCAAGCGGAAAAAATTCCTCGCTGAAATCACGCGCTTTCTCTCCCACCCCCACCTCATCCGCGGACTCAAACCCGAAAGTGCCGTCATCATCGGAGCGCGCAATAAACACTGCCTCGAAGTGTTAGAAAAACAAATCGCAAAAGGCCGCACCCAAATCGCCATCTACTTCGGATCAGCCCACCTCGCCGAGATGGAAGAAAGTCTCCTGAAAAACGGATATGCGCCCGAAGGTGAACGCAAATGGATCAACGTATGGACTGTCGCCCAACCTGATCAGCCCGCTCAACCTAAAGCTGAAGACAAACCAAAAGAGCCACTTGAAAACACCCCGCCCAAAAAAAACAACTGAGATACCACTGGTATGGACCAATGCCTAGGAGAGACCTCCATCCACAAATTCCTCACTGTAACAGGCTATAATATCACTATAAAATAGACTGAAAAGATCCAGAAATTAAAAAATTGTTAGATTTTGTGAAGTACGAGACTCGCGAGATTCAACACCAAAAAGAAACCACACATATCGGTGCAGGTGGTAAGAATCGGCCCCGAAGCAAGAGCAGGATCTGCTTTAAACCGCTTAAGAACTAGCGGGATCAATCCACCTAAGAGCACTGAAAGAATCGTATTGAGCATAAGTGCTCCGCCAATCACGAACCCTAGAAAGAGACTTCCTTTCCAAAGGAACGCAATCGTTCCCAGCACGATTCCAAGAGCAATCCCATTCGTCACTCCAAGAAAACCTTCCTTGATCAGCACCCGAAAATAATCGCGAGGTCGGATGATCCCGAGGGTGAGTTCACGGATGGAAACGGCGACAGCCTGATTTCCGGAACAGCCACTCATATCTGAGACCATGGGAAGGAAGACCGCGAGCGCAATGACAGCTTGTAGGGTGTCCTCGTAACTGGCGATCACACTGGCCGCGAGTAGATTCAGAAGGATATTCGGTCCCAACCAGGCCAAGCGACGGAGGCAACGATCTTTAAGCGGCATGGAGCGAAGTTCCTCACCACCGACAATACCAGCCGCCTTCAGGTAATCGTCCTTGCGGGCCTCGGAGAGTGCTTCCTCAACTGCTTCACGAGAAACGATCCCGCGCAAGCAGCCGTCCTCATCAATCACCGGGACTCCAAGATATTGCTTTTCATCAAAAATGTCTTCCAGCTCTTCCAGGCTGGTATTGACGTCCACACAGAGAGGATTCACACGCATGAGGCGATTGATAGATTCTAACCTCTTTCCCAAAACCAATGAGCGAAGGTTAAGAACTCCAATCAAATGCCTATGCTCATTGACGACATACAGGTATTGCACATCCGCATCATTGTATTCTTCCGCATGATTTTCTAAATCCTGTAGAACATTCGCCACCGTGGTCGAAGACGGAAAAGAGATCACCGTATCTGCCATGAGACCTCCCGCAGAATCCGATTTATAACTGGCCCGTTCGCGGAGATCTTCAGATTCATCCGTATCATCCAATTCCGCAAAGATCGCCTCAGAATCCTCTTCATTCAACTCACGGAGAAGGTCACCACTGATATCCGCATCCATTTCCTCGACCACATCCGCCGCCAGCTCAACAGGCATCTCTTCCAAAAGCTCAATCGCTTGTGCTTCTGCGAGATTCTTTAACAGGTCGGCCGTTTCCTCCGCAGGGAGTAATTCGCAAAGCTGCTCTCGGACTCTCAGATCAAGTTGAGAAACGATCCGGCGTTGGTCATCAGCAGATGCTTCATTAACGATGACTTGGGCCTCAGAAAGATTCTTAGCTTCGATAGCTTCCGCTAACCTCTTATGTCGAGGGGTATCTTCTTTGAGGTTTTCTTGAGAGGGTAGTTTAGTCATGAGTTATTTGGTGAGGGCAATTTTTTAGAGAAGAGATGATAGGAAACCGGCTGCATCTCATTGCCCACAATCTTTTGTATCGCACGAACAACCTACTTCCTCGTATCGACGAAATCAGAGAAGGCGCGAAACAGAAATTTCATCTAACATCTCATCAGAGACTCCTGATCTCTCCAAGGCAAACGCCCGTCGACACAACAAAAATCTCTTATAACAATGGTTTCGTTAAAATTCCACCCTAGATCGCAAATTTTTTTAATAACCAAAAAAGAGCAGATATTCAGAGCAATCGATAAAGGGCACCTCCGGGAACCTGCTTTCGATCAAAAATGAGACTTCCAGAAATGCTCTTAAGTCATTTCATCACTCCCGCATCACGAACACTCGGCCCATTCCGCTCAGCAACTTCTTCCCCGGCTTCACTCGCATCCGACCCATCTCCTCGCGGTAGCGTTCGGACACCTCCCGTACAAACTCTTCACTCCCCAGCACCACCCCTCGGCTCATCGCTCGAATCCGATTCTCCCGCAATTTGATCCCTTCCTTCCGCTTCACTTTTGCCATCTCCTCAATGCTCACCCCTTTCTTCTTCGACTGTCGCTTCTTTCCCGTTTTCGGATCTTTTTCTCCTACTGAAACTCCCTCTTCATAGAGCCAACAACGATAGATCGAACTCGCTTTCGTCTCCCACGCATCTTGCGGTGCCTCCACGACCTTGCAAAGCCCTCGCCGAGCGCGCCGACTCCCACTCATCGCCTCCCCATACCCCGTCCATCGAGACTTCGCCGGATCATCCACCAAGCCTGCTCGCACCGGATTGAGATCAATATAGGCCGCCATCATCCGCAGCGCGTCCCCATTCTCCACTAAGACCGAGTGAAATCGATCCATCCACAAGGTCCCCCGCCG
>CALGLJ010000173.1 GCA_937930235.1 uncultured Verrucomicrobiales bacterium
CGGGAAAGACCATCCCAACGTCGCCAGAAACCTCAATAATCTCGCCCAACTCCTCCAAGACACCAATCGCCTTGGCGAGGCCGAGCCGCTCATGCGACGCGCCCTTGAGATCGACGAAGCCTCCTTCGGGAAAGACCATCCAAACGTCGCCAGAAATCTCAATAATCTCGCCACACTCCTCCAAGCCACCAATCGCCTTGGCGACGCCGAACCGCTCATGCGACGCGCCCTTGAGATCGACGAAGCCTCCTTCGGGAAAGACCACCCCGAGGTCGCCATCGACCTCAATAATCTCGCCTCACTCCTCAAAGCCACCAATCGCCTTGGCGACGCCGAGCCGCTCATGCGACGCGCCCATGATATCGACGAAGCCTCCTTCGGGAAAGACCATCCCAAGGTCGCTATCCGCCTCAATAATCTCGCCACACTCCTCAAAGACACCAATCGCCTTGGCGACGCCGAACCGCTCATGCAACGCGCCCTTGAGATCGACGAAGCCTCCTTCGGGAAAGACCATCCCAACGTCGCCATCGGCCTCAATAATCTCGCCTCACTCCTCCAAGAAACCAATCGACTCGGCGACGCCGAGTCGCTCATGCGACGCGCCCTTGAAACCTTCGAAAGGTCTCTTGGGAAAGAGCACCCCCGTTCCCAGATCGTCTCAGGAAATCATCAACTCCTGCTACAAAAAATGAGGCAGGAAGAGTAGCTATGATACGTGGCTACTTTTGGCAAAGAAGCCGGAGCTTTTGGCTTCGGCTTGGACTTGGTTGATAACGTAGGGTTGAAAACCCACGCTCCTTAAACTGCATCCGCACAGCGTTGGCAGAGATCATCTTTAACGATGGGCTCATACTTCCGGCAGCGTGGGCACATCTCGTGAGGGGTTTGCGCAACGCTTGCGCTGAGGGAATCGCCTTCTTCGATCTTCAGTTCAGAGACAATGAAGAACTCCGTCGCGAACTCGTGATCCTTAAGAAGATCCAAGCAAGAATGATTCGCGGGAACAGTGAGAGTGACGCTGGCTTCGTTGTTCTTTTTGAACTCCTTGGCCTGTCCTTTTTCCTCAATTGCGGTCTGCATGATGGAGGGACCATGGACATCACTAAAATCGCCTCCGAACTGGAAGGAATTTCAAAAACTGGAGTGACCAATTTTCTCGAACTTTTTGAGCAGACTCACCTCGTCTACCGCCATAAAATCTTATGGATATGGTAAAGAAGTTCTACGCGGTAAAAGTAAATATTACCTAGCCGATCCCGCTCTCTCCGGAAGCGTTCTCCTTCTCGGAAAAAGGCTCCTACAGCGACCTGAAAAACTGGGATCCGCAGTCGAAGCTGCCTTCTTCAAGCATCTTTTCACCCGCTACTACCAACAATCGATTGGCTTCTCCTACTGGCAAAACCGCAAAGGAAAAGACACTCGACCGTGGATACGTCATTACCCAGCGCAGCGATGACTTCGGCCTGCTCGAAGCTCACTCTGCAAGACCCGGAAAAAATTCCTTCTCCCCGAATTTAGCCATCATTCCCAATTGTCTCAGTCGGGCATGCTTCTAATGCATTTTGCGCAAGCTCCAGCTCATCATCCGTCACGGGTTGTTTCCAAACGTAAGTGAGTCCCTCGTCATCATCGCGAGTAAAGACACTCGGAGCAATCTCGCGGCACAGATCACAATCGATACAGCTCAGATCATTATAAAATGAGCCGGAAACATTCAGGGGATTTTTTTCAGTTTTATCTGCCATGCCCGAATCCTCTCTCTGTTCTTTTTGTTATTGAAATGCAATATTCTCATCGATTATTGCAATAAAAGCATGACTGAACCGGGCCACATCAATTTCTATGCCGTCGAACTCCTTCGCCTCGTAGCGAGTCATCGTAATTTCACCGCAGCGGCAGCTCAAGTAGGCTTGTCACAAAGCGCGCTCACTCGTCAGGTTCAAAATCTGGAACAACAAATCGGAACTCCATTACTGGAGCGGACCACAAGAAGCGTTTCACTCACCGAGGCGGGCGCGATTTTTCTTCGCGAAACAGCCGCGATCCCAAACATCATGAGCGGAGCACTCAGACGCCTTGAAGAAGAATATTTGGAAACAAGTAAATCGATCTCCATTGGTATTTCCAATGAACTTTCAATCGCCCACATCCCCGGCCTCTTCAGCAACTCTCCAGAGAACATCGCTTTGCAGATATCAGAGAATCGCGAAGCTGAATTGGTCGATAAAATTTCAGAGAATGAGCTCGATCTTGCCATCGTCACCGCCACAGAACAATTTCCTCAAACGGCCGAGACTCTCCTCACGATTAAAGATCCCTTCACGCTCGTGATCCCCGCAAACATGGAACAACCCAAAAGTTTTTCTAACAAATGGGTTTCTGCTCAGAACTGGCTTCTCCCAACTCTTGAAAGCACTGCCGCCTCTACTTTGACCCAATGGTTTCAGAAACGTGGACTGGAACCGAATGCGAGCATGCGACTCGAAAACTTTGACCTCATGCTTCCATTTGTAGCACTAGAAAGAGGAGTCGCCTTGATTCCCCGCCGTGCCTTCAGCGCTTTCGCTCGTAAGCATCTCGTTCAAAAAGTCACCATAAATCGCCCACCTGTAAGGCATCTTGCTTTGATTCGGCCACGTTTCTCGCGAGTCCCAGATCATGTTCTGGATTTCACCAAAACGCTTCTTTTCTCTTAACGAGACAGAACCTCATTATTTATAGAAGCGGCATAATTCGGGGTAAGGGGACTAGAAGGAGAATTTTATGGCTGATGCTTTAATACCATTAAGCCCGTATTATAGTAGCTGCGCTTGTTCACTTGAGAGACTTTGTATTCTCTAGATGCGGCTGATGTTTCGCGCCGCCAATGTTTTGCCACTTCCGTGCGGTAGGCTTCTTTATTGGGAAGAGTGGTTCGGTATTGATCTTTTAAGAGACCAATTTTTTCAAAAGGAATGTCAGGTGCCCACTTGGGCCGAGTGTTACGGTAGGCGAAATTGAGACTTTTCGGGGCTTTAAATATCGAAAGCGATTTCCCGTTACTATTCCCTTTCGTGATGGAGCTTCCTGGGAAGCTAAAAGGGTTTTTGCCTTCGAAGTCGAAGACATGATTATTGGTAAATTCGTTGATGGGGGTAACGCTTTTTGATTTTTGCCAACGTTCGAACAATTTTTTCATTCTAGGGTATTTATCGTACCAATATGGGCCGATCAGGCTCGGCCAATTTCCAGGAGTGACTTCACGGTCCCAGCCATCGATGCCGATTTGTACGAGTCCTTTTCCAATGACATTGCCTTTTGCGGAATCACGCGGGTTCTTAGTGAGGAAGCCCATTTGGGTTTGATAACTTCGCTTCGGTCTGCCGTTAAGGACGAGATGGGCGTGGATCCCTCCGATGGTGAGATTATTTCGTGCGATGTGTCCAGCTCCTCCGTTGATTTTGAAACCTTCGCCAGCTTTATAAAAGATATTCTCTTCCACTAGATCTCCACAGTCACCATCGTCAGAGAAAATAGCAGCACGAGGATAAATGGTGGGCACACACATGATGTGATGAATGAAGTTGTGACGGAATGTGTTTCCCCAGCTGTGGAGCATGGCTCCTTGGTAAAATGCTCCTCCATCACCTTCTTCGACCCCGGTATTGAAAACCTCATTTCTTTCTACGAGGTGGGCCGCTCCAGATAGAGTGACGATTTGTCCGTTATGATTATGCGCTAAGTTATTTCGAAAAATATTTCCAGCGCCTTTGATCGCGACCACTTTCCCATAGAAGTTTGTCGAGTAAAGCTGAGTATAGTGGCAATTCTCAATGACGTTTTCACCAGGGGTGACACCATCTGGACCTAGTTCTCCGCCGTAAAGCCGGCCCCCACCGACGACGTCATAAATGTTACAGCTGGTGATTTTATTTCGATAACCACTGAAGACGTTAAAGGCACCCGTTTTTCCAGCAATGTTCCGAATGGTGCATCCGGCTATCACGTTATCTTCCCCTGCTCGGATATTGATCGCGCCAGTGTCACCAGTGTATCCGATGAGGTTTTCGATCGTGAGGCGTTCGAGGCGAATGTGTTTTGTTCCCTGCAGGGAAAATGCCCCGGAAGCTCCCCATACTCCGATCGTTTCCTGATTACTCAGTTTGGTCTTAGGCGGCCAAAGAAAGAGCTTATTTTCTTCGGTATCATAGTGCCATTCTCCCTCCTGATCGATGGCGGAGAGGACGTTTTCAATATAAGCTCGGCTGATGTGAGGCCTCGGTAATCCGTAGGCGCTGGCGTCTCGGAGCTGCACCGCGCCGTTCGGTTCCATCGAGTTGATGGGGAAATGTTGATAGAGCCAGGTTTCACTAATATAGCCTCCGAGGCGGGCATTTTTAGAGACATTCACTTCATCTGCCCAGCTGGCTGGAATTTTAGGTTTGAAGGTGACGAGTGATCCTACAGGAGCGTCCGGAGTACCTTTAGTATTAGCTGCGGCAGAGTCTTTTTTCAGCACTCGGTCCATGACCATGAAGCCGACATTAGGAAATCTCGCTTTCTGTAGCATCCGTCCACCAAAGCTCATCTGAGCGCCTGGCTGAGCGAGTGCGTTAGCCGCTGGACCATCAGGTACGATGGCTACGAGAACATTCCCACGGGCTTGGTCCGATAAACGGTTGGCCTCTTCTTTAGTTGCTTTTTTGAATAATGATTTGGGGATTTCTAAGCGTCCATCGAAGATGACTTCTTCATTTTTCCAAGCAGAGATTCGAAAGGGAAATTCTGCACTCCCACTGTCTTCTGAGCTAAGATGAACGACTTCTGTAATGGGGTAGCGTCCTCCACGAATCCACAGATTCACAGGCATTTTAGAAGTGATTTGGCCTTGGTTACGAAATTCGCGCAGCGTTTCTAATGCTCCGTTAATGCTCGCTTTTGGCCTGGTTTTAATTCCTGGGTTATCGTCATTTCCATTGAGCGCGACATAGATATTTACGGCTGGAGTTTCAGTTTCTTGAGCCGTGAGCGGGATCACTCCAAGAAGGATGCTGGTTGCTGCAGAGAATATCAGTCGTTTCATTTCACTAGTATTTCCCTTCCAAGATCCACTGAAGAGTGGAAAATTATGATTTTTGGCTGATCAGGAGGCTGAGTTACTCCGCAATGACGACGATCGCATTAAGGAGCGAATTATTGACTAGGGCAGAGCTGTTGATGGTGAGTGCTCCATCACTAACAGTGGTGGAGAAAGGGAGATCGTAGCTGATCCACTTTCCCGTGGTAGTGGCCACGAGGTCGAGCTCTGTGATGATGCGTTGGCCTTCGAGGTCGATGTTAAACACGCGGCGATTTGCTTCGGTGAAGAAGGTTTCTGCAAATTGGAGATAGACGGTGTAGTTCCCGTTCGGAAGAGTGATGGAATAGTTATCAAACCCGGAGCGGGCGTAGTTGTAGAGTAGGTCGTCTTCAGTGCCTGCAACGGCATTATTCGGGAAGGTGTCGGTGCGGCCATCTGAGAAATCCGTGTCTGCACGATAGTTAATCCCATTGAGTCCGGTATGGCCGTCGTTGAGATTTCCGCAGTTGATAGCTGTGACGATCTCATTTGTGGCGACGCTTCGAATGGTAATAGTATCCTGCTCTGAGCTACCGGAATCTGTCACCGTGAGGGTGAGTTCGTAGATGCCGGGAGTGGAGAATGTCGCGGTGGTGGTGGCGCTCGTAGCATCGTCAAAAGTGACAGTTCCTGGTCCACTAGTCTGAGCCCATGATGCGGTGAGTGCTCCATTTCCTCCGGTGAGCTCTGGCTCTAAAGAGACACGCCCATTCTCACCAATGATACGGTCTTGCCCGGCTTCAACGATGATGGCCTCTGGCGTGCTACCAATGGGTGACGTCCGCAGCCGAGTAAAAAGCTGCGATGCGCTAGGAGAATTAGAAATGGAAACACGGACGGTTTCGACTTCGTCATCTAATTCCGTTGTTTCCAGAAGCGTCACACTCGATGTCTGCCAGGAATCTGTTGTGAGGTCAGGTGAATATTCTAAGACGATTTCGGAGTTTCTGACGAGGTAATCGATGCCGGTGTTACCCGTTCCACCTTTCCATTGGTTCCAGCTGAGTTCGAGAGGGAGCTCATCAGAAGAGAGGCGGAAGTTCAGCCATTCTGGAGAGTTTCCATAATCTCGTGCGAGAAAGCGAATGGTCCGGCGAAGGATTTCTCGGTTATCCCTCTTCAGAATATCTGACCCTGGTCCGTCATTCCACATGGGCTGCCGATCAAAGATGGAGATAACATTTCCTTTCCCAACTTGAGCGAGGGCCATGGCCGCATAGTCAAAGTTCGAAAAACTGATCCCCATTGAATTGATATTTAAGTTTCTGCCACCGGTGCGATTTGCGGGGAGAAGAGGGATGAGAATTTCAGCTTCCCCTGCGCGGTCAACGGCAACAGGGGAGACCCCTTCGCCCTCGAAATCTGGTTGATCCCAGATAATGGGATTCTGGTTTCCATTCTCTGGAATATAGGAGCGGGTGCCGCCTCCCTGATCAACCGTGACTTCCATCCCATAGCGAGAAATGAGATTATTAGTGACCCGCTGGCCGACATCATTGTCGATGCCGACTTCACTAAAACGTCCTCCGGAGGCGGAGTCAGAATAGATCAGCATTCCGCCTCCAGCGCGCAGCCAGAGATCGAGCGCTTCTTTTGCATCGGAATCCCAGATCACCTGATGAAGGCCAAAGATAATGGCGTCAAATTGATTAAGGAAAGCTGCGTTTAGCGTGGTCTCCTGATCGTAAAACTGGCTGATGGTGTATCCTTCGCCGCGGATGAGTTCGGCAAAGAGGGTGAGGCCAGTGCGGCCAGAATCATCGAGAAGCATCTGATCATAGGCGGGAGCGCTACCGGACGGAATAGTGCCGTCCGCCGCGATATCTCCGTGGATGTAAGCGATATTTTTGGACCAAGCGCAGAGTGTGAACGCAGAAAGAAAGAAAAAAATCTTCATGGGATGACAAGCAACGAGTTGCTTACTTTATAGCACAGCAAATTGGGAAAAGCGAGTGGCTTGCAGCTTAGTCAAATCGGATCGTGGATTCCCATCGAAAGCATCAGATTTAATGACACGACGAGAGTTTGGATGATCTTTTAGGACAATGTGGCGCGTTAGTTGGCAAAGCAGTCAAGCTGTACCAGCACTCGACCTCGGCCGTGACATCGCACAAAGGCCTCGGCCACCACCCCAAATCATCTTCCCTAATTTTTGGGGCACAAGAAAGTAATCCTATCTTTACCGAAGATCTGTGTTACAAGGCTCTCTTGCCAATCCATCTTGGGTGGGACCTCTCGTTGACTTTCAGCTAATTCCGGCTGGCACGATCCCGTCGACTCCTCCGAGCCTAGCTTGAGGAGTATTTATGTCTAAAAAACACCAAACCTCGTCGTCATCAATTTTTTTTGACACATTTGCCGTTCCCGCCCCAGCCTCTAAAACGATCCAACCAAATTTGGCGCTCAAGAGGATTCAGTCAGAAACCGCGATCATTTATTGCGAAGGAAACTTTGGAGGAATTGATGGAAAGACAGCCAACGGGCTGGTTCGTCATTCCGAAAAATACGAAATCCTCTCTATCATCGATAGTGAAAAGATCGGACAAGATGCGGGAGAAGTCCTTGATGGTGAACCGAACGGAATTTCAATTTGCCGAAACCTCGATGAAGCTCTGGCCGACGCTGGTCGTGTCCCGGATTATTTCATTTTCGGAATCGCACCAGCAAGCGGAATGCTTTCGCTCATCGAGAGGCAATTGCTTCTTAGGGCAATAGCACACGGCATGAACATTGTGAATGGCCTCCATGAATTTCTGAACGATGATCCAGAGTTTACAGCCGCGTGCTCCGAATCTGGGGTGATCATTCGTGATATCCGAAGACCGCGAGATAAAAAAGATCTGAGAGTTTTTAGCGGTCGTATCTCAGAAGTCACCTGCCCACGTATCGCGGTGCTGGGTACTGACTGCGCCATCGGAAAACGTACTACGGCAACCATTCTGGCAAATGCACTCAAGGAACGTGGGATCAATGCGGTCTTGATTAGCACTGGTCAGACAGGATTGATCCAGGGCACTCGCTATGGTTTGGCTCTTGATGCGGTTCCTTCGCAATTTTGCGCAGGAGAATTGGAGGGAGCTATCATCGAAGCCTTCGAAAACGAAGATCCCGATGTCATCTTGATCGAGGGCCAAGGTTCATTGAGCCATCCTGCTTACTCGACTTCCAGCTTCATTCTTCGAGGAAGTTGTCCTCAAGGCGTGATTCTGCAACACGCACCGGGACGGCAGCATCGATGCGACTTTGACGGAATGCCGATGCCTAGCCCTGTCTCTGAGATTAATCTCATTGAAACCTTTTCTAACACCAAGGTCATCGGTCTCACAATCAACCATGAAAATATGACAAATGCAGAAGTTTCAACGGCGATAACACGCTACGAGAAAGAATTAGAAATCCCTTCTACCGATGCACTGACCCGCTCTCCGAAGCGATTAGTCGAGATGGTGCTTTCAGTCTTCCCTCAGATCGGGGGCGCAGTATCCACTTGAGCAAGCATCCCGCTCCGCGTTTAGAGGTCAATCTCGACAAGATTTACCACAATGCCCTCACGCTGGTAACGAATCTTCGTCAGCGAGGTATTACAGTCACTGGCATCACGAAAGCGACTCTTGGATCACCCGAGATCGCAGAGACATGGCTTCGGGCTGGCGTTCGTGGACTCGGAGATTCTCGAGTCGAAAATATCGGGAGGATGCGAGCGGCTGAGATCTCGACCTTGATGACTCTCATCCGTTCTCCAATGTTGAGCCAAGTAGAGCAGGTAGTAGCCCTGACAGAAATGAGCTTTAATACAGAGCTCAGTGTGATCCGTAAACTTTCAGCTGCCGCAAAGAAGGCGAATCGCATTCATGGAGTTGTTCTCATGGTGGAACTTGGTGATCTCCGTGAAGGAATTATGCCGTCCTTTCTCAAAAAAACTGTTCGCGAAGTACTAGGCTTCTCAAACATTGTATTTATGGGAATCGGCACGAATCTTGCCTGTAGAAACGGAGTCTCCCCCGATCGCGAGAACATGGCCGAACTCTCCGCCTTGGCTGATTCCATTGATGCAACCTTTGGCCCAATTATAAATACGGTTTCAGGAGGAAACTCCGCCAATCTGGAATGGGCATTTAGCGGAGCGGACATTGGACGAATCAATAATCTTCGCTTGGGTGAATCTATGCTTCTCGGATGTGAACCCCTTCATCGAAAAGCAATCAAAGGCCTGCACACTTCCGCCGTCACCTTAGTGGCAGAAGTGATCGAGTTAAAAAATAAGCCCTCTAAACCATGGGGGAATATTGCTCAGAGCGCCTTTGGAGAAGTGATCTCCAGCAGCGAACAGGGCAGTATCACTCAAGCCATTCTGGCAATTGGCAGACAGGACACAGATCCCGATGGACTGGTCCCGCCTCCCGGAATCAAAATCCTTGCGGCAAGCAGTGATCACCTTGTCGTCGATGTGAGCAACTATCACGGGAGAATGAAAGTGGGGACCGAGCTTTCCTTTCAGCTCGACTACAGTGCGTTACTCCGCGCGATGACATCACCCTTCATTCCTAAAATCATGCAGAGATCACAGATGAAATTTCGAATAGAAAACGTATGAAATCTATCTTACTCACGCTGCGTCATTTTTTCGGCAAGTTGATCTCACAATTTCGAAATCGCTGCCAACAGGGCACTCTGCCCTCTCTCCCAAATAAAGCTCTCTCAGAAAATAATGCTTCATCGACACAATTCCCAGAACCAAAGTCATCTCAAGAGGCTCATCACCGATTACATAAAATTCTAAATACAATCCAGCCCCTTCAGGAAATCAGCTATGAAGACTTCATGCTCGGCTGGGTTGCCATGGCCTACATCGCACCAGGGCTGAACCCTGATGAAGCAGGTGACGAAGACGGAGGATGGCCCCGCGGTTGGCAACTAGTTGCAGCAGAGGCTTTTCGGCGCTTCGAGCTAAAGGAGCTGACGAAGGAAGATCTCTACCCGCATCCATATTAATATTCGCACCAAGCGATATCGCTTAGTCTACAAATTTGCCGTTTTTTCAAAAAAACTGTAGCTTGTAGAATCACAGCAGGTTAAAGGCTCAATTCTGCTCTTGCTTCCGTCAGCTCTAATGGCTGAGTTTTTACAGCAAGAGCCATTTAGTATCATGAAAATGTATGTAGGCAATCTGTCGTTTGATTCGACAAAGCAGGATCTCGAATCCTTCTTCTCTCAATATGGTTCGGTGACGGACGTTCACCTTCCAGAGGACCGTGAGACCGGTCGTCCACGCGGCTTCGCCTTCGTGACGATGGACTCAAAGTCAGCTATGGAGGATGCTATTAAGGGATCTGATGGAAAAGAGCTCGACGGTCGTAATCTGAAGGTGAACGAAGCCAAACCTCGCGAAGAACGCGGTGGTGGTCGCTAGTAGGCTCTCTTAAAGAAATTTCTTTTCAAAAGGCGGTGCACTTAATGGTGCTCCGTCTTTTTTGGTAGTTGTAGTCGACTTGATTGATCTCAGTCCTGCTGAGATTTTGCCATGGTGCGAGGGGATGATTTGAGACCGGCTTGAGCCTAGAAGCGCTTCTCGAAAACGATGGGATAGTATTAGTGCGCATGTTTGAAATGACAGGGCATCTCAATAAATTTTGAAAAAATCGAATTGCCAAATCCACCCGAAACTAAGGTGAAATCAGCATTCTGGGTCGATCCTTAGCGACCCTATGGAATGGTCGTGGAATTTTTTTGACATTGAATTGAATGAGTTGCCAGCGTTCCACGTTAAACGGTCTGCAATGAAATTATTTTTTCAAGCCTTCAGTGCGAGCCTTCTTTTTTTGACCTCATGCACCAGCACTCCTAATAGCACCGTCGGCAATACCTCTGGGACAACGATCCAAGTTCCTACCGAATCTGCTAACGTAAAGATTCCCGCCAAACCACCCATTAACAATCCGAACTTCAGCGCTGGAAACGCTACTCGCAATACGGTTCAGGGTGTGAATCAGACCGTCAATAACGTCAACCGCGTAGGCAATGCCATCCGTAGTGTCAATCTCATCAGAGGTCTTTTTAACTAAGAAGTTAGTCCTCATTTTATTTTCTGTTCCTCAACCATTAAACACTTGTGAGCTATACCAAATCTCTAACAACGGATGAAAAAATTGTAACGAGTATCGCTTGCATGATCGGAGTAGGCGTCTTCTTTTTTCCTCCACCTTCTTGCTCTTCTAACAATTTTTTTATTAGAAGTCAGCGTAGTGACGTCCACCCAACCAAGCACTCCTCTACCCCCGTAGTGGATTCGATCGTTCCTGTTTCGGACCCCTCTCCAGGGGCCTCAACGCAGACGGTCTCCACAGTCAATGAAGATGCTCTCGAAGACGCTCCTCATACCCTGGCGCTAGAGAGATCACTTGCAGAAAAAAATCGTGTCATTTCTCAGCTTCGTTCTCAACTGGCTGCTCCCCCTCTTCCTTCAGAATCTGAAGACGAAATACAGGCCGCAGCAGGGCAAGCTTCTGTAGATCATACTGCAATTATCAAAAATCTCCAAGATGCGAAGATCCAGCATCAGGTGAAAGTGAACAAACTCAATACGCGAATTTCAAAACTCCAAATCGCACTTGATCAGATCAATACCGCCTCGGCACAGAAACCTCAGAATCTAGCACCTCAATCAGATATCCCCATTCTTCATCAGCAAATTGCAATTCTCAAAGACAGCGTCTCTTCTCTTCGACAGAAAAATAACACCTTGAAGGATGAAATGGCTCAAATGCTTGCCGCTAATGCAAAGGAAAGAGAAAGGGAAAAGGCACCTGCTCCTCCGGTAGATCCCCCTCCGACGAAGGCCGCTACTCCGCCTCCTTCTCCTTCAAATGAGAAACCAACTTTTGCTGATTCTGCCGAAAATTTAAAAGCTCAAGAACAAGAGCTCTTTAAAGTCTTACAAGAGATCGATTCCCTCAAAGGAGATGCGCTGCAAGAGCAATACCGTTCGATCAAAAATCGATTTGGAGCGCTGAGTCGTGCGAGGGTGAATTTCTTATCAGGGAAGTCTTCTGTCACCTCTGGAGAACTCGATAAGATTACCCAAGTGGCTCGCGCTGCGGCACCCACAAGCCGCTTCCTCATCGTTGGATTCGCGGACCAGTCAGGCTCGGCGGCGGGGAATCGTAAACTCTCTTCTGCCCGGGCGCAGTCCGTGGCCACCGTCCTCGGTCGCACGGTCTCCGGCGATCGCATTCAGGCCATTTATCTCGGACAAACAGGCCGCTTTGGCTCTCGGGCGAACAATCGCGTCGTCGAAATATGGGAGCTTCCTTCTCACTCGAAAAAATAATCATCCATTAATAACTCATACTCAAACCGTATTCATGCTACATTCACAAACATTCATACTTGCTGATCTGTCTTCTCAAATCATGCAATGGGTCGGCGCCGCCGGGCCGCTGGCAAAATACCTCGGCGCTCTCCTGATTTTTCTCATCGGAAAATTCATCGCCAAAAGCATTGGCAAAGGAATCGGATCAGTTGCCAGTCGATCTGGTATCGATCAAAAACTTGGAGAATACGTTGGTGACTCCGAGACCACTCCTTCCAAGCTCATTGGAACTCTCGTCGGTTATCTTTTACTTCTTTTTGTTCTCATCTTCGCGCTCGATTTTGCCGGACTGACCAGAGTCACTCAGCCTCTCAATGATCTCTTAGGGAATTTCTTAAGCATCATTCCAAATCTCATTGGAGCTGGCATCGTCGGTTTCCTCTTCTACGTTCTCGCCAAAGTCCTGAGCACGATCATTCATAGCCTCCTGCAAGCGGTCAAAGCAGATGAGCGGCTCGGGCTCGATACGGAAAAAGCGCCTCTTGCTAACGGCCTGGCCGCCGTTGTCTTTTCGCTCATGGTGCTCTTCGGTCTCGCGGCAGCGCTCAATGTCCTTGGAATTGAGGCCATTTCAAAACCTGTCGCAGGAATTGTCGCTTCGGTCACAGGAGCGATCCCCAAGATCATCCTCGCCTCCGTCCTCATGGCGGTCGGCATCTTTGTCGCAGGGCTGGTGCGCCGTCTCATTACCAATCTTCTCTTGGGATTAAATGCAGATCAATTTCCTGCAAAAATCGGCTTGAGCATGCCAACCGAAGGAAATCGCTCCCTTTCTTCCGTGGCAGGGCTCCTCGCATTTATCAGCGTGATTGTCATGATGAGTGCCTCGGCGATTGATGCGCTGGAAATTGAAATCCTTTCCAATGCTTCAAAAAATATCTTTAGCGGTTACTTTAATATTTTGCTCGCTCTCGTCATCGTCGGAGTCGGCCTCTTCGCGGCGAAGTATGCCTTCAATGCGCTCGCTGATAAGAATCTGATTCTTGCTCGCGTGGCGAAGATTGGCATTATCGTCATTAGTTCTGTCGCGGCACTGAAACGCTCCGGCATTGCTCCTGAAATCACCAGTGCCCCTTATCAAGCCATGATCACCGCAGTGGCACTTGCCATCGGTCTCGGCGGTGCTATCGCCATTGGCCTTGGAGGAAAAGACTACGTCGCTCGCTATCTCGATAAGAAGAACTAATCGAGATCTGCTGTTTCAGATCACCCTCAGATCACTCAAGCCTGCTCTCACAATGGAGCAGGCTTTTTTGCGCCCTTAACAGCCGAGCTTTTCTTTCGCGGCAGTGTAAAGTTCGGTTGCTTTTTCTCTTTCAGAAGCTGCTCCCCGAGCCATGTCGGGCTTCCCCCCGCCTTTTCCACCAGCGATAGGCCCAAGTTCCTTAATCAGATTTCCTGCTCCAAGCCCTGCATTATTCCCGTCCTCCCCGCAGAGAGAACCCAGATGCAGCTTCTCCCCATCGTCCACGATAAAGAATGAGGCCTGCGTGAAGTGGAGCTTCTTTAGCCCGTTGAGAAATTCTGGTAAAAGCGCCGCCGGTCCTTCCGTCTGGATGACGATATTTCCAGTGAGATTTTGCTCCGCAAGAAGTGCATCCGCCATGCGGGTCGCACCGGCAGATTGTGCTTTCTTGAGCGCCTTTTCAGCCTCTACCGCTTGCGCTTTGACCTCGGTTGCACTGGCCGTATCCGTAACCATGAAGGTCTCTGCATCTAGGGCCGCAAGAGCTTCGTTTGCCTTGCTGAGCTTAGCGAGTGCTTCCGATTTTTCGTGAGACTCTTTCTCATTCTGCTCCGCGAGATAAGCCTCCGCCGGAGCTCCACAAACAGCCTCAATCCGGCGCACTCCGCTGGCAATGGCGCCCTCGGATTTGATTTTAAACAGTCCGATGTTTTTCGTACTCGAAACATGTGTTCCTCCACAGAGCTCCATCGAATATCCGTCGAGGGCTTGATCCTTCCCGCCAATTTGCACGACCCGAACAAGGTCTCCATATTTGTCGCCAAAGAACTGCATGATATCGCTCCGGTCTTTCACCTCGGCATGTGGCACTTCTATCCAAGAAACGAGATCACCCGCTTCGATGGTCGCATTGACCTGATCTTCGATCGCAGAAATCTGCGCTGCGGTAACGGCCTTAGAATTGAAGTCAAAACGCAAGCGCTCCGGTGAGACGCTGGAGCCTTGCTGAGTGGCATCTGACGAAACGACTTCGTGTAATGCCCAGTGAAGAAGGTGAGTAGCGGTGTGATGCGCCTCGATTAACGCCCGGCGATTCTTATCAAGCGTAAGAGTGACCTGATCACCGACCGAAAATGAATGACTTTCAACTTGGTGCGCAATCGCACCTCCGATCTTTTGCGTCGTAAGAACCTGAGCCCCATTCATCGTTCCGCGATCTCCTTCCTGACCGCCCATCTCGGTAAAGAACACGGTTTGATCTGTAATCACGAGGTCGTCATGCACTTCCAGGACCGTCGCTTCACAAAAATCGTGATCGAACCCGACAAACTCTGTTACGGCATCGGTGGAGAGATCGAGGGCGCGGACAATGGTTTTCTTTTGCGCCTCGCGTGAAAGCTCGCGAGCTTCTTCCATTCGGGCTTCGACGGCGGCTTCATCAAGAGCGATCCCGCGTTCGCGACATAACAAGGCGGTGAGATCCAGAGGAAAGCCAAAGGTATCATAAAGTTGAAACGCATCTTCAGGAGGAAAAACTGTGCTCTGCGCGGCTTTTTCGAATTTTTCCATGCCTCGATCCAGAGTCTTATTGAAAGAGTTTTCTTCTGTCGCCAGCGTCTCTTTGATGACTTCTTTCCTCTGTTCTATTTCAGGGAAAATCGCTCCAAATTCCGTCACGAGGATATCGACAAGCTCAGGGAGAAACGCTTCATCACCAGTGAATCCGAGAGTGCGTCCATACTTCACCGCACGCCGGAGAATACGGCGAAGCACATAATTCCGACCCGTATTGCCAGGCAGGATGCGATCCGCGATTGAAAAGCTTAGAGTCCGAATGTGGTCTGCGATTACCCGAAACGCGATCGCTTTTTCAAGAGCCTCTCCCTCCTCATCTCCAGGGTAGATATCAACATACTTTTCCCCACTCAGCTCTTCCAGTTTTCGGAAAATTGGCTGGAAAACATCCGTCGCGTAATTGGTTGGCTTCTTTGAAAAATCCGTAAAGCCCTTGGTATTCTGAATCAACGAGCACACCCGCTCGAAGCCCATCCCAGTATCGACGTGTTGCGCGGGAAGATCTCGGAAGCTGCCATCTTCCTCCGCATTGTATTGGATGAAAACCAAATTCCAAATTTCGATACAAAGATCGGAGTCCATATTGACCAACTTCCCGCCCGTATCACCATTCGGTGTCATATCGACGTGGAGTTCAGAACATGGTCCGCAAGGCCCAGTCTCCCCCATCATCCAAAAGTTGTCCTTCACGTTGCCATGCACGATCTGCACCTCGGGATCCAGTCCCGCTTTCTCAAAGAGAGCAGCCCAAAGATCCCACGCCTCTTGATCAAACTCAGAAGGATCCCCCTCACCAGGAGCATAGACAGTGGCATAGAGGCGATTCGCAGGCAGCCCCCAGCGCTCAACCACCAACTCCCACGCCCATGCGATGGCTTCCTTTTTGAAATAATTTCCAAAAGACCAATTCCCGAGCATTTCGAAAAAAGTATGGTGATAGGTATCGTAACCGACATCCTCGAGATCATTGTGCTTTCCGCCAGCACGGATGCACTTCTGCGTGTCTGCCGCCCGAGGAGGATCGTAAGGCGCTTTCTCTGAACCTAAAAAATAAGGCACAAATTGATTCATTCCCGCATTCGTAAAGAGCAGCCCAGGTGACTGCGGCAGGATGGAAGCCGAAGGCACAATGGTGTGCTCCTTTTCCTTAAAAAAATCGAGAAAACTCTTACGAATGTTTGCCGAAGTCATATCCACGCGCTTTAGGAGCATAATTGCGCAGAAATTCCGATTCAAAAAAGACAACCGAAGCTCTTTTCCACTCAAAACCTAGGAGTTTTCATCCGATCACTCTCTCAGTGAACAACCGCCAGAGAGTCCCACCGGGCTTCAGATCCCTTTTTTTAAAAAATCTTGCTTACTGAGCCATCCCAGCTAATAACCCGCCTCCCAGCACGTGGATCATTCACTCAAAATCGCCCTTCCTAAAGGAAGCCTTCAAGATCCGACTCTTCGGCTTCTTGAAAAGGCTGGCTATAATATCTACACCTCAGACCGGGGGCTCCGGCCTTCCTCTGATGATGATTCATTGGATATTTACATGATCCGCGCGCAAGAAATTGCCCGCTACATCGACCAAGGCTTCATTGATTGTGGAATCACAGGCTATGACTGGGCCTATGAAAACGGAGTCGACCTCGTGGATCTCGCCGAACTCCAATACTCCCGCGCCACCGTCCGGCCGACTCGTTGGGTCCTCGTCGTCCCAGAAGACTCCCCTATCAAAACGGTCCATGACCTCGAGGGGAAGCACATTGCGACCGAGGGCATCGGCATTACCAAACGCTACCTCGAAGAAAAAGGCGTCAATGCCAGCGTAGAATTTTCCTGGGGAGCGACCGAGGTGAAAGTGCCTGATCTCGTAGACGCCATCGTAGACGTCACGGAAACAGGATCCTCTCTCCGCGCGAATAAACTCCGCATCGTAGACGAACTCGTCCGCTCATTCCCGCACTTCTACGCGAGCAAAGAAGCCTTTGCTGATGAGTGGAAGAGAGAAAAAATGGAACGCATGGTGCTGATGCTTAAAGGAGCCCTTGCTGCTCGTGATAAAGTCGGCCTCAAGCTCAATTTACCAGAAACCAGCCTTGAAGCGGTGCTGGAGAAGCTCCCTTCCATGCGTCGCCCAACCATCTCAAAACTAGCCGAAGAAGGCTGGGTAGCCGTAGAAACGATTATCTGTGAATCCGTCTCACGGAAAATCATCCCAGACCTAAAAGAGCTGGGAGCTGAAGGCATCATCGAGTATCCTCTCAATAAAATCGTCCCCTGAAGACGAAAATTTAATAAACAACTTTTAAACGGAACCGCGGTTATCAAGCCATTTTCTCTAAATCTAGCAACTCCTGATTCACAATGGGCAACCTTAAAAAACGTCGTAAGACAAAGATCAGCAAGCACAAGCGTCGCAAACGCATGAAGGCGAATCGCCATAAGAAGCGTCTTCGCTACAAGTCCTAGTGACCTCTGCAAGCTGACACCTTCGTCATCCCGGAGAACATTTCTTTCTCCTCACGCAACCGTCGGGTTCCCTCGACGGTTTTTGTGCGTCTTCTTATCTTTTTAGAATCCACTTTCTCGCCCCCTCCTCTCCTGAATAAGTTTTCTCCCAGATGCGCCCCCCTAGAATTGATCACCATCTCTTGTAATCATACTTAAACGCAGCACAACAACGGGGATGCGCCGAAGATAAGATGCATTTTGAGCTTCTTGGGTGAGGAGTGAATTTAGAAAATATTTCGACTTGAAAGAAAAAGAAATGCGAGTTGAGGATGCCTATATGAAAATCCAATTCAAAAAAACAAGGAGTTGGCGGGAGGGTTGCCCGTCAATAAATTTGGCATGGCGATCAAGATGACATGAATTTTTTTGTTTTTTGTTTGACCGAAATAAAAATTATTTGAAGAATCTCAGTACGGTGCTTAAACATAAAATTTGAGCTTGTCCGTTGGTTTAATAATAAAAATGACGTTGAGCGTTTCCTATTATATGCATTAGCTTCCTCAAAAAATTAAATATTAAAAATTATGAATAAAACTATATTAGCCACTTCATTGACTGCACTCGCGCTGGCTTCCTCAGCATCAGGCGTAGTTGTCGCCTCACTCGCTACCGAAACCGGAGTCGGTTTGAACGGCACAGGGTTTACCTCAACTGTAGCCGATGATGATCTTCTCCAAACAGAAGCTTTTACCGAAACCCACTTAAGTGACTTCGATACCAACGCCGCAGCGGCGCTTAGTCTCTCTGATGGTGTGATTTCTACTTCCAGTGCTACCGATGGTAGTGGTGGTCGTTTTGGTGTGAACGGGGATGGTCGGTTTATTGAATATATCTTCACCGATACGCAGGTTGATATTGAATCTCTTGTCCTTACGGTTCATTGGGCAGACCGTACTGACATTGCATTCACCGTGTCCACAAGTACCGACGGAGTAAATTTCACCCCTTCTACCATTGCGGTCGATGGGCTTGATAACGCAGCAGGAGCTTTCGGCGATTTAACTCCTGGAACTGGTGTTGCTACCAATGCGATCAATCAGGTGACGATCTCAGATGATACTGGTGCCAACCTCTTCTCTGGGGTGCAAGGTATTCGTTTCGATTTCACTCCGAATAACCCCCCTGGAGGCAACAACTTCAACGGTGTTTATCGTGAAATTGACATTATTGGAGTAGCTGTTCCTGAGCCCTCCTCAGCGCTTCTTGGGCTTCTTGGTGGTCTCGTCGCTTTCCGCCGTCGCCGCTAGAAAATTGAGATTAGTTTAAGCGGATTCAAACTGCCAGCGCGACAGAGGGCAGTGAGAAGAAGCGATCTCACTGGGTGTTTTGAAATCGTAGTTAGATGTCAGTCACCCAGAAAAATGATAAAGCTATAGCCCCTGTCACTCTCTTGGCGACAGGGGCAAGCTTTTATTGTAAAGGAAGGCCAAGAGCGCACCTAAAAGCTCCCTGTTAATATTTCCCATTAACTAAACCCTCCGCACAGCCCTGAAC
>CALGLJ010000174.1 GCA_937930235.1 uncultured Verrucomicrobiales bacterium
ACGAGAGCCCCGAGCCATCAAACGAAGGCCCAAGAGCTACCCGCTTCTCACAAAACCCCGTCACCTTTTTCAGGAAAAAGACACCCGAACCAGTGCCTACCGGAAACGACGAAAAGCCGCTTAAGCTCGCGCCATTCGTGCCAGGCATGTTTTAAGAAAAAATCCAGAAATCCCTGAATCTTCAATGATATTATGATGAGGGAGGTGGAGCAACTTGGCGCAGGAATCGTCATATTGGGGTGGTTGTAGAGTAAGCGTTTGAAAACACCGCCTTCATCTGGATCTGGTGTGGCTGGCCCTCTTTTCGGACCTATTTTGGAGAATTCTTGATGAAGGCGAATTCGTATCCTCTCGGAGAGATGTAGTAGCAGCGGTACCCTTGGCCTCTAATCTTTGCGATTAAATCGAGTCCTTGCCCGAAGGAGCGCGTCGGAAATTGATAGTGAATTTCGACCATCAAGTGAGTGAATGAACAACCGCTGGCAAAGATATCTGGGAGGGCTTCAAATTCACTTCCTTCAATATCGATTTTTAAAATATCGATGTGTTGATGAGACAGTTCATTCATCAGAGTCGAGAGACGATTGACGGGAATTTCAATCTTCTCATGACAGCGTTTCACATAAGCGAGTTTCTCCTGCGTAAAGTTAATGCGCCCCTCCTTTTTGGGAGGAAACAAGGAGAGATGACCATCTTCTGCTGCGAGCCCTTTGGGATGGTGAGAGAAGTTGTCTGGAAGGTCTTGTTTTGAGATCCAGTCGGTCGACTCGGGCGTGGGATCGAATCCAAACAGTTGTAAATTGTGGCGAGAGATCAACTCAAGATCCCACATAATGTCGTCACCTAATCCGATGGAGTAGACGATGCTTTCTTGAGAGAGACCTTCCTTGGGAACAGGCCAGCCGTCCCAGTCGTTCACGGGAGTGTAATCCACTAAATTGGGCTCAGGACTAACTCCAGCACGCCTGAGCTTCCAACGTCTAATTTTGGCTTTTTGTTTCTTGAAGGCCATATGGATCTTAAAATGTCGTGACTCGCTTTTCGCAAAGAAATCGGATGACAAGAATATAATGTCTTGAGAAAGCGGAGGCACGCTACACAGCCCCTTCAGAAAATCCAGCAAATGTTCGCTTTCAGAAAAGGCAATTTGTGTGTCACAATTTGTGTGTCATGCATAATATAAGCCTACTGATTCTCAAACCCAGTATTGGTAATGGTTTTATGACGGGGTGGGGTGGAGCAGGTGGACGCAGGTTTTGTGTTGTTGGTGTGATCGTGTAGAGGTGTTGAAGCGTCTCGATGATGGCTCCAGCCTCCCTTTGGTCGGCAAGTCGGTCGCTTACGCAATGCTAAGGGGGAACTACGGAATACGCGGAGGACGCGGAACTTTGAGGGGCGTGGTTGTGCGGAGGACCAAAAGCTGGAGCTTTCGGTTACGGTTACGGTTACGGGTTGAGGTGGGGTGTTTCTGCGAACTACTCAGAGGGGGTAGGGACCATGAAGCTTTCTTTCCATGAGTCGAACGCGGGTTCTTCACCAGCTTCGAGAGTTACTTCCCACTCTTCATTGGAAAGACGAGTGCCGAGTGGTTTTGTGAATTCATACTGGCTCATGATGGGGCCACCGTAAGCGCAGGCGCTGCCATCGGGATGTTTGACGGCGGTGAGCATGAATTGGGTGCGGCCAGTGCCGACGTGGAGGATGGCTCCGAGGTCACCGACGCAGACGTCAACACCGTCAGTGTGGACGTCGGCGACGACGGGGTTCCATGTGGAGGATGGATGTTCGCCCCTAGGTTGGCGGTAGTTTTCGAAGTAAAGGCCGGGGAACCATCCGTTGTAGAGACGGTCGTCACCATATCCGGCGATCTCAAAATCCTGCACGGTGTCTTCGATGAAGTCGGTCATTTCTGTCGTGTGGCTTTGTCCGTTGAGTTGATGTTCGGCAATCTCCTTCAGGGTGAGGCATTTTGCGGAAAAATTGCGAAGGTGTGACTTCATGGCGGCGAGACGTTCACCACGGTCAATTGTGATAATGTTGCCGTAAGTTTGCACTGCAGAGAGTGGATACCCTTCGCTGGGAGTGAAGATGTTGGTCGGAAGATGAGGTGAAAATTCTGGTTCGAAATTTTCGTCTTCGATGCGGAATATTCCTTGGTAGTCAAAATCATCGATGAAGTCCTCGTAGATGAGGGCGATGTCTGAGAGGCGCTGCCAAAGTTCGGGGTAGGGATCGACGTAGCCGTCGGGGAATTCACAGAGGATTGGGGGGGTAAAGCTTTGCTTAGCATAGAGGAGGGTGTCGTGGCGGAGTTGAGTCCAAGATACGAGTTGGGTATTCAAGATCCGTCGTTTCCAAGCTTCGGTGCGAAAGGTATCGGGAGCGGAAGGAGAGAGAGGTTCTGAAAGAGCGCGTAGTCCGTGGATCCAACGGCCATAGAGGTGCTCATTCCAGAATTCTTCTGTCTGGGAATCAAAAACGGAGCGGGTGGCATCGAGATTTTCTTGGAAAGGGTAGCCGTCGCGGAAGGGGGTGCCTTCTTGATTTTGCATCCGGTCTAGGAGGATTGGCGCAGCGGTGTCATTTCCGAGAGTGGAGTAGGCGATGTCGAGACCTGAAGGGAGGCGACGGGCGGTGGCGTTTCCTTGGTTATCGCGGACTTCGGGGTAGACGACTTTTTGAAAGGTCCAGGAGTCGGGTGTCCAGCGTTGGCCGAAGAGGGAGAGGGCGCGGGGTTGTTCTATTTCGGGGGTGCTACAGTTTTCATCCAAGGGGACTTCGTAGTATCCTCCGTTGACTTCTTGAATTCCGTAAGTGGAAGAAAGGAGGGCGCTGCGCAGGGTGGCGAGGGAGGAATCGGAGGCAATGGTAGAGAGCTTGTCGAGAGAGTGGGCCTCGAGGAGAGCAATCATCTCTGCGACTGTCATGGCATCGGATTGGCCGGCGATTCCTTGGAGCATTTTTTCGATCTTTGTCCAATCTTCCATGAGTCCGCCGTCGCGGATGGTGAGGGCAAGGAGGACTGCGGCGCGGAGTTCGCGGTTTCTTTGGGTAACTGAGGCTTCGCTGTGAGCAATGTGGAATTGAGCGCGGCTGAGCCAGATGAGAGTCCGGAAATGAGCCGAGAGGACGCCGGAGCGGGTGTAGCGGCCACGGGGTTCGTATAGATTGGGCTGGCTCAATCGAGCACGATCATTGTAGAGGCCACTTTTAGTGAGGATGTTAGGATCAGGATTGGCAACCGCTTCATACCATTCGGTGGCCTCGCTTGAGCTCGTAGGGACTTCGGTATCGAGGAGGCCTTGAGCGACGTCGATGTAGAAGGTAACGAGGTCAATGGCATCTTGGACGAGGGCGTTTTCCTCGGCCGTAGCTTGTGCGGGTTGCCATGGGGCGATAGTTGTTTGGAAAGCGGCGTCCCAGTCGTGTTTGACGAGTTGCTTGATGGCTGGGTAGACGGCGATTTCATCGAGCTCTTCGAGGATAGAGGAGAAGGACTGGTGCCAAGCATCGAGAACAGAATCAGCGGTGATAAAGACGGGGAGGTCATCGGTCCAGATCGCGTAGTAGAGATCAACCGGGGTGGGCGCGATCTGTGTCGCTTCTTCATATTTAGGAATATAGACTTCGACCCTGGGGCTGACGACAAAGCCGTTTTGCTGGAACTTGGCGAGTTCGTCTTCGTTGAGGGTGAAGTCGTAGATGCGGCGCTCGGGGTCGTCGGCTGCGAGGGTGGCATTGTTGTCAGCCGGGGTGGTATTGTATTCGGTGAAGAAAGAAGCGGTGGTGGGGTCCCAGTCTATGGAGTCAAGGCAGGCAGGTTTTGCTGATTGCTGGGCGAACTCGACGAGGGTGAGATCGGGCTTGAAGGCGTTGTCGTATTGTTGCTCGTAGAATGCGGGGGCGGCTGAGGTGGAGGAGCGATGAGCGTAGAAGAGGTTCTGCTGGAGTTTAAAAAATTGGGCGCCGGTTTCGAGAGGGATATTGAAGTAAGAAGTGCCGTTGCCTTCGGATTCGTTGGAAAGGATGAAAGTGTGCTCTGTCCAGTTGGTAAGGTCATTTGAGCTTAGAATGGAGTATTCTTGGAAGGAGGGGACACCTGATTTTTCCGGGAATTGGCGGTCCCACTGGAGTTGGATTTCGCTGTCTTGGGGAGTGATCTTCAGAGTCTGAGCGGAGGTGCTCGCGAGGATCAGAAATGACAGATGTAGCGACAACTTCATATCATGAGAATGAGTAGGTAGTTTTATATTTCAAGAACTATCGGGAAAGTGACGCTGACGAGGGTTGTGGGATTGGTTGAAAAAGGACCGAATGTGGTGACGCTATTTTAAGGATGAAGAAGAAAGGAGTGAGGGATTTGTGCGAGAGATGTCCGAGCGCTACCGCGAAGAGATGGGTCGGATGTTCGTGATGCGGGAGTGAATAAAATTCGTAGTGAGATCGGGTCGCTACCGTCGGGTGGGATGCGGAGCCGGATCGAAAAGGCTCCATTTTAGCAAACTGGCACCATCTCATCTTGAAGTGATGGCGAGCAGGGTCGCAGGGGCTTCATTGGGACAGGCTTTAGTCTACGGTCGTTTGTAGTCAGGATGTTTTGGTCCAAAGCCAACATAGGGGACGCTGTCGAAATCAAAGGGAGAGGCCATGTGTCTTGGGTCACCGGAGCGCTCTAGGTAATGGATTAGATTAGCGCGATATCGTGCGGTAATTTTAGGTTGTTTCGTTGCGATGTTGCTCAGTTGATGAGGATCGTTTTTCAGGTCGTAAAGTTCTTCTGCCGGTCGCTTGGCAAAGCAAAGTTGATACGAGCGTTGAAATTCTGCGGAGCGATTTTGATGGCGAATGATGTTTGTTTTAGTGGGGCTATTATCAGTATCTCCGTACCAGGTTCCGGCGAAGGTGGTTTTTTCCCACTCGGGTGAGCCACAGGGCCAGCGGTCAGGAGCGTAGTTGTGGATATAGAGAAAATCATGATCACGGTATGAACGTGATGGATAGCCAGCCCAGCTTGGCCTTTCCTGTGATGGCACGTGTCGTTCCCGCCCGGTGAGAATGTATGGCCGTAGGCGTGCGTCGCCCCATCCTGTGAGTGCGGGGAGGAGGCTTTTGCCATCCATGATTTCTGGAATAGATATTTCTGCAGCCTCGAGGAAAGTCGGGGCGAGGTCGATGAGAGAGGTGAAGTTTTTAAAGACTTGTCCGGGCTGAATTTTTTCCCCCCAGCGGATGGCGAGGGGTACGCGGGTGCCGCAGTCGTAGAGGTTTGCTTTACAGCGTGGAAAAGGCATGCCGTGGTCTCCGGTGACGACGATGATGGTGTTGTCCAGCTCTCCCCGTTTTTCTAACAGATTGATGGCATGTGCGACATCGGAATCAAAACGTTGGCATTCAAAGTAGTAGTCTGCGACGTCTTCTCGGACAATTTGGTTATCAGGGAAGTGTGGAAACAGTTTGATTTTACTTGGGTCCATTTTTTGTTCTTCCCAGAGTTTAGGAGTGTATCCTCGGTGAGGATCATAAGCTCCAAGCCAGAAACAAAACGGAGTGTCGTCTTTACGGGATTCTAAAAAATGTGCGAGACCGCCTCCGTAGATTTTTCCCGCCGGATGATCTTTTAAAAATTTCCCTTCAAGCTGGCCGGGTCCAAATGATTTTCTCCATGAGCCGACATGGTAGCCGTTTTGTTGCAGAAGACGGGCGTATGTTTCTGCACTTTGGGGAATGGTTCCATTGAGATTGGCTCCGGCGCCAAGTTTCCAATGCCACTGCCCGGTCATGATGGAGTTGCGACAGGGAGTGCAAGAAGGTGAGGGGACGTAGGCGTGGTGAAAGAGGGCTCCTTCACGCGCGATACGATCGAAAGCCGGAGTTTGAATGACCTCGTCAAAACCGTAGGCACTGGCATGAGGCCAGCCCCAGTCGTCCGCGATGCAGAAGAGAATATTGGGACGCTCCTCTGCTCGGAGAAGTCCAAGGCCGAGAAGTAAAAGGCTAAAGATTTTTCGCATCATTCCAGTAAGTATCCATTTGCGTTAATGTTGCATCGTGAAGAGAGATTCCATCGATTTTGAGTCTTTTTTCGATGTGTGCAAAACGTTTTAAGAATTTTTGATTGGTGCCTTCCAGGGCGACCTCGGGATCGACTCCGACTTTCCGAGCAAGATTGGCAATGATGAATAGGAGGTCTCCGATTTCTTCTTGGAGAGGCGCGGCGGCTGGTTCGCCATCTTGGTGTTTGGCGAGTTCTTCTTTAACTTCATCGAGCTCTTCATCGATCTTACTCATCACGGAATGAGAATCGGGCCAGTCGAAGCCAATTTTACTGGCTTTTTTCTGAAGTTTGGCAGCGCGTAAGAGTGCGGGGAGTCCATGCCCGATGCCGTGGAGAAATGGTTTTTCCTCATTTCCCTTTTCGGCGCGTTTGATGTCGTCCCATTGGCTGAGGACTCCTTCGGTGGAATCGATTTGCGAGTTTCCATAGACGTGTGGGTGACGTCGGATGAGTTTTTCACAAATACCGTGAGCAATCTGATCGAGGTCAAAGCGATGTTCTTCTTGGGCGAGTTCGGCATGAAAAATGACCTGAAGAAGAAGGTCTCCGAGTTCTTCGCAGAGATGATCATCGTCTCGGCTTTCGATGGCTGCGACGGTTTCGTAGGCTTCCTCGATGAGATTGGAGACGAGAGACTGGTGAGTCTGTTCGGCATCCCACGGGCAACCGCCCGGAGCTCGGAGGCGATGCATGATGGCACGAAGTCGTTCTAACTGCCGCTCCGGGGTGGAGCAGGAGATCATTTCTGCGTCGGTCATTGTTTTCGGGCTTTATCGAGGATTTCTCGTTCTTTCTGAGTGAGTGATTGGATTCCGCTCTTGCTGATTTTATCGAGAATACGGTCGACGTCTTTTGTGACATCAATGGGTGATTCACGGATCACACGTGCGGTGCGGCTTTTTTTGCGTCGTGGCGATTTTTTCTGAGTGAGGCGCACAAGCCAGTCTCGAGCTTTGGCGTTTTTCATGATGTAAAATCCCACGAGCGCGCCACCCAAATGCCCGGCGGAACCTCCTGCATTGTGAAGATTAAAGAGCACCACAATGACCTCATAGGTAAAGTAAATCAGGCCGAAGGTCCGCATTTTCATCGGGATGAAAAATAGCAGGAGCACTTTGGCATCGGGCGCGATGGCGAGGAAGGCTGCGAGGATTCCGAAGATCCCAGCGGAAGCTCCAAGGAGAAGCGTTCCAGGATCATCATTCGGAAGCAGTCCGGGAGCGAAAAAGAGAATGGTATAGAAAATGGCTCCAGCGACCCCACAGAGGAGGTAAAAGAGGAGAAAAGGACGACTGCTCATCCAGCGTTCGACGTGGGGGGCAAAGAAGAAGAGGCCGACCAAATTTGAAAAAAGGTGCATCCCATTCGCATGTAAGAACTGGAAGGTAATGAGCCGCCAAATTTGAAAACCACTCTCGATGCGGTAAGCGCCCCAATTTTCGAAAGGCGTTTTTGTCAGGGTCGATTTCCCACCTTCAAATAGAAGAATTTCTAGAAAATAGACTGCGATGTTGACAATGATGAGCCACTTCGCAACCGGTGCTCCATCAAAGAATCCCGGCATTTGAGGCCGAAGGTGAGGCCTTCCGGGTTTCATATAATCACGATCTTCGTATCCCACACCCATGGTTTAGCACAGCCGCTCGGCATTTCAACTGTGAGCGCTTGGTCAAGAGCATGGTCACGTCGCGGGAGCGATCTTCTGAAGTTGAAGAGCGAGGAAAGAAAGGAGCGGTTGAGTGAACAAAAGCGCTCCGCTGAAATTTTGAGATCCGCAGGATAAGAAGAAAAACGATAGCGAGCCGACGAATAAAAAATCAATGAGAGGAATGCTCGCGAGGCTTGCGGAGACGAATCGCCCGATGTCGTGATTTTGTAGAATATTTTTACAGATGATGATTTGAATTACGAGCAAGAGCGCAATGGGGATGGCATACTCGGTGAGAGCAAAGCCGAGCCAAAGGGCGAGGTAGCTCGTCCAGAGAAGAGGGGCGATGAGACAAAGATAGCCGAGGAGATCGAAACGAGAGCGCTCGGATGGTGGTTTGGATTCGTTGCGAGCGGTGAGTGAAATGCCCAGAATGTAGATCCCCATGGGGAGGGCCGCCGCGATGAGATAGAGCCATTCTTTTTGTGGACTGGCATGTAGCTCAGGCGTTATGGCAAAGTAAGCGGTAGGGTAGACCAGTAGCCGAGCACCGGCCATGAAGAGTAGGCTGAATGGTTTGGTTTTATGCCATTTGGTATAAAGCAAAATGGAAACGACAATCAGGATGGAAAAAAAGCCGCCTTTGATTGAGAAGAGAAACATCCCGGCTGAGCCAGCGAACATCAGGCTGCATGCCAATATCAGAATGTGGTGCCGATGCCATCGTCCGGAAGGAATAGGGCGGTCTGGTCGGGTCTGACGGTCAAACTCGCTGTCATGCCAGTCATTGAGAAAGCATCCTCCGAGATACAGGCATGAGACCATAAAGCAGACGCCAAAGAGGGGGAAGCCGAAGAGAGGAGATTGGCATGAAGACAGGATCCAAGCGAGGACGAAGGCTGAAAACACATTCGACCACACGGTTGGCAAGTTTGCGAACCTGCTCATTGCGAGCAGATCAATGACTCGCTGCTTCGTCATGTGGATCTATCCGGTGGGAGTGGAAACCTGCGTGGGCTTGAAGGGAGTGGAGAACACCTCTTCGAAAGAATAGATCTCATTGAAGTCGTCTAAGGTGTCAGAATCCTGTTTTCCAAAGACCCCTTGTTCGATGAAAAGAAAAACGATCTCGCCGACATCGCGGCATTTTGAGATTCCCCAATCATGCATCAAGGTCGCGGACATGGGGCCATATTCTTGCAGCGCATAATCACGGAGTCCCTTGAGGAGCTCTTTGCCTGTGACATGACGTTTCTCACCTTCATTATCTTGAGCCAATTTCTCGACGGTGAAATCGAGAGCTTCGCGCACGAGGAAATATGCTCCGGGCGCAAAACGGGATTCCTTTTTTAAGATGTCGGCGATGGCCTCTTCCAGTTGTATCGGCTGCATGGGCGGAATTTAAACGTGCTTCGCGAGAAGGAGGAAGGGAATAGTGTCTCGCTGGGGTCAAGAGCGCAAGCTAAGCTTTGACGAAGCACGAGGTTGTGATCTTGACACCGGCGGGTCACTCCGGCACTCCCTCTTTGTAGATTTTATCAAAAAATGAGCAAACTCACCATTCGCAACCTCGACCTCCAAGGGAAAGAAATTCTCATGCGCGCTGATTTTAATGTGCCACTGAACGACGCCCTGCAAATCACTGATGATACTCGCATTCAAGCGGCGATCCCTACGATCAAACATCTCATTGCAGGTGGAGCGAAGCTTGTACTCTGCTCGCACATGGGCCGCCCCACGGAGGCCAAGGAAGCGAAATACTCACTCGCTCCCGTAGCGGTGCGCCTCGGAGAAATCCTCGGAACCGAAGTGAAATTTGCTCCGGACTGTATCGGAGATGAAGCGGAGGCCCTCCGGACCGCTCTCACCAGCGGGGAAGTGCTCCTGCTTGAGAACACTCGATACCACGGGGCGGAGAAAAAGAATGATGCCGAGTTTGCAAAATCCCTCGCTGGAAATGCTGAAATTTTTGTGAACGATGCCTTCGGGACTGCCCACCGAGCGCACGCTTCGACCGAGGGGGTGACGCATCATGTCAGCCAGAGTGCAATGGGCTTTCTGATCGAGAAAGAACTCGAATTTTTACAAGACAAGCTGGAAAACGCGGAGCGTCCATTCGTGGTCATCATGGGAGGAGCCAAGGTGTCGGATAAGATTCAGGTGATCACGGCCCTTCTTGAAAAGGCGGATACATTTATTATCGGCGGAGCGATGGCTTATACCTTCCTCAAAGCGCAGGGTCATGAGATTGGCATGAGCTTGGTGGAAAATGACAAGCTAGATCTCGCACTCGATATTCTTAAAAAGGCAGAAGAAAAAGGAGTGAAGTTCCTGCTCCCTGCCGACACTCGGGTTACGAAAGAATTCAAAGAAGGCGCGGAAACGTGGGTGACGAAGCCTTATGCTGAAGGCGGTGCCATTGATGCGGACAAAGAAGGCATTGATATTGGAGATATCGCCATCGAGGAGTTCAAGGCCGTTCTCGCAGGCGCTAAGACCGTGGTATGGAATGGGCCAATGGGAGTCTTCGAGAAAGACTGCTTTGCCAAAGGAACGCGTGAAATCGCAGAAGCGGTCGCTGATAGTGATGCGGTGAGCATTGTGGGAGGAGGAGACTCGGTGACTGCGGCGGTGAAATTTGGCGTGAAAGACCGGATGACATTCCTTTCGACAGGTGGCGGAGCTTCCTTAGAACTCATGGAAGGCAAAGAGCTTCCGGGTGTCGCTGCTCTGAGCGAAGCGTAATCGGACGCAGACCCTATTTTTCTAACGCCGCTTCATCCCTCGAGTTGAAGCGGCGTTTGTGTGAGGGGAGGTTTCAAACAAAAAACTCCACGCCCTGAAGCGAGGAGTTTTGTAGAAGGTGAGAGGAGAATGAATCAGGCGTCTAGGTCGCGCTGTGTGCTGGTCAGGATTGCACGATTGTTTCCGCAGGTGATTTGGATTTCCTCCATGAAGTCTGATGTTTTCACATTGTCTTTGAGCACGAGGCCGTAGCGGATTTCGCTCATCATGCCGGCCTGCACTGACTCCACACTGACCATTTCTATGGCATCGGTGAATTTTTCGAAAATTTCGTCGAAGGCGACTGAGAAATCGACATCATTATTGACGCGAATCCGGAGCTGGTGAGACGCGCGCTGAGGAGCGAAGGAATCCCTTTTCGAGAGGAAGTAAATGGCGATGGCCACGATGAGAGTGGTGACGAGAGCGAGCTCATATTGACGCGCTCCGACGACCATGCCAGTGGCCATGGCGAAAAAGACAAACGCTAGATCACGCGACTGCCCGAGGTTTCGTCGGAAACGAATCATCGAAAATGCGGCGAACATACCAAAGGCAACGGCCCCATTACCACTCACGACCATGATCAGAATGGTCGTCACGGTTCCAATGATCACGAGGGTATGGACGTAGTCCTGAGAGTAGCGCGTTCCTTTGTAAGTGTGTTGGTAGAGCGTGCCAATGATGAGGTTCAACACGAAACTCATGGTCATGGCGCATAAGACCTCGATGGGTCCCGGGGTTTTCACCGTGGCCCGGAGTTCATTAAAGTATGGGAGAAGGCCAAAACCAGATTCACCGCCACCGGATGATACAGAGTTAGCGGTTTCAAAAATTGCGAGAACGGATTCCATAATAGGTGTAATGTAATTAAACTTTAAAATCAGTGTTTTCGAGAGGTCGATTGCGAATATTACGCTACGGATTGTATGCCCTGAAGCTGTCGATGTAAGACTGGATCGCAGACCGTGAGTGCAGTGCAGAATTTACTGAAACTTCTTCGAACCAAGCTCTTTTCGCCTCCGTATTCGCGGAACCAAAATGGGACGGGTCCGATGGATTTCACTTCGAGAATCGATTGGTTTTCGGGGATAATATAGTGCTCAAAACGTTGGTCGTCTGGTTCGAGCTCTAAGAGCTCGGAGCGGCACATGAGTTTGGTATCAAAGGTGATGCGAAGCTGGCCATCCGGTGTCATCAGAGCTTTGCGATCGTAGCGGAGCTGGATCGCAGGCTCAAATTTTCGTCGTTCTACGAGATCAAATAATTCCGTGATGATCATGCGTTGTGAGCGAGACCAATCTCTTTTGGTCTCGTGGAGTACGTTGTAGTTGCCCTTGGCAAATTCAATGGCCTCTTCCACTGGGAGAAAGAGACGTCGCTTCGCCCCCACGCCAAAGTGTTTGTGCTTAATTTCGATAAAGCCGGTGGGAGGGATTTTTCCTCCATCATTTCCGTAAATGCGGACCCGAATCTTACGACGGCTAGCAAGACGGCGGTTTTTTTCCCAATAGCACTCTCGGTCAGGAGTTTCAAAATATTCAGTGACGATCGGGTAGCACCCGTCTTCAGAAGCCAAGCTATCAACGACCAGCCGATCAGAGAGATCACTCTCGATCTCGGCCATTTGATCAAGGCTGATGAGATACTTATATTCTGTGCGATTGAGGCTCAAGACTGCGAATCTTCCAAATAACACATGAGGTGACCAGCTTGAATTTCTATCCAGTGGTCTTGATAGATTTTTTTTTGTTAGGTTTTTTAGACTGAGATACTGTAGGCGTTCGTGCCGTTTTGGGTCAGGATTTGAGACTGCTCATCAGCTGAGAGGGTTGAAACAAGATCCCGCACGGTTGCGGCCCAAGTTTGGTAGGAGTCGACCCGAAGCAGGCATACCGGCCAGTCAGTTCCGAACATGAGGCGATCCGCTCCGAACAGTTCGAGACTTTCGTGGAAGTAAGCTTTGATGGTATCAGGATCAATCTTGGGATCGGAATGAAATTCAGTCACTAATCCAGAAAATTTAACGCCTTGGATGTTGTCGCGTCGGGAAAGCTCTTTCATCCCTCGGCGCCATGCTTCTTCGATTCGCCCATTACGGGCCTCTGGTTTCGCAATATGGTCGATGATGATTTTTAAGTCAGGCTGACGATCAACGAGCTGAGTTGCCACCGGGAGTTGTCGTTGAAAGAGTAAGAGATCGTAGCATAGATCGTGTCCGGGAAGTTGTGAGAGACCGCGGTGGAAGTCATCTCGGAGAAAATATTCATCTGGCTCATCTTGCAGGACGTGTCTCACTCCTCGGAACTTCGAATGAAGGGCTAAGCGTTCGAGTTCTGCGCCCACCTTGGCATCAACCAACGGGACCCAGCCCACCACGCCTTGAATCAGGTCTCCAGCTTCCGCCATTGCGAGGAGGGCGTCAGATTCTTCGATCACTTGCCGAGCCTGGACCGCGATCGTGCCGGTCACTCCAGCGGCAGAGGTTGCTTCGGTCAACTCGGGTAGAAGTTGATCTTGAGCCAGAGGAGTTCCGGTAGGGATCCAGTCATATTCATCCTTGTTGTAAGCCCAGAGATGGTGATGCGTGTCGAGCATGTCGTCTGTAGGTTGCCAGAGCGCGTTCGGGCTGCCAAGATTGAAGGTGTACTTTCAGGTAAAATAAAAAAATCGATCACAGCGCGAGCCGTGATCGATTGGAAATGAAATGAGTCGAAGGGCGTTGATTAGCCGCTCGATCTGGCTCCGGTAGCAGGGAGGAAACGATAGTAAACTTCAAGCATGAGAGTTGCGAGACAGGTGCGGTAGATCTGACTGTCGTGGCTGGTCCCTTTAAATCTGGCAGCTACAGCATTGATTTTACCTCCTCCAGCGACATCTTTGAAGCTGCCGTCTTTATTTTGATTCTTCAGTACTTGATCGCGGAATTTCTTATTATAGCTCTCCCAGTAGTCTCCGCCGTAGTTGATCATGACCTGTGCGGCATAATAATGACCATAAAGGTCAGAATCAGGGCCATTCCAATCGAATTTCATGGTATTGTTCATGAGTCTGCAGGCCTTACGAGTTACGGCGTGAGAAGATTTCCCCCAGATCTGGTAGCAGAGTGCCCCTACCGCAGCGAGGGTCGTGCCGTCATCGCGGATCGTTCCTTTACGGTAGGCAATCGCTCCGCTGGAAACTTGATGCGCTTTGATGTATTCGAGGCTGTCACGTTGAGCGCGTTTTAGTTTTTTAAATGGAAGGTCAGTGTGATTCATCGCTTTGAGCGCTTGGATGTGCCATCCCACGATTGATACATCGCCACCTCGTGAGCCCGTGGTGGCATATGAATAATCCCAACCACCACTTTGATGCTGATTGTCGATGAGGAATTGCCCGGACATTTGAACGACTTTGTCGAGATCAGGAATATTTTCGCCAAATCCTTTGACACAGAGGGTGTATGCTTCAGACAGTGCGTAAACTGCAACACTATGACCGTAGCACCAGTGTTTGTCTTTCAGGTCAAGAGTCATTCGGCCTTTTTTCTTGAGCCCCACATTGATGAGGTAGGTCAAGCCATTCAATACGGTATCACCAAATTCTTCTGAAGAAGCGGTCTCACAGTGCCCCATGTAGGCTAGAAGGGCGAGAGAAGTGTAACCGACTTTATCACCTCCATGAGCCCAAGATCCATCTTTGTTTTGCTTCTTCTTTAACCATTGCAGAGCAGAAACAACGGCATCTTCACATTCTGGAGTGCCACCATTTGAGCTGAGGCGCTGTAGGCGATCTGCCTTGGAGCAGCGTTTTTTCAGAGAAGAAGGAATGTTACCGAAGCCCCCTCCGCCTCCGCTTCCACCAGATCCCCAGCCGGAGCCATATGAATCACCATCTCCGAAGTCTGTGCTGGGTTCTGGGACTTCGATATCTGGAACCGGAATTGCGGTCGGAGTCGCCGATTGTGAAGCAATCACTTTGGCCATCGAGGAAGAAGGCGCAGATGGTTTGCGCTCCGTAGAGGTGGCGAGTTTTTGAGTTTCGAGTTCTTCTTGTTCATCCAGAGCTGCGCTGTAAGTGATAATCGTTGGGATTTCCTTACTCGGAATTGCGAGTGAGATGATGAGGAGAATGACTCCGATGAGGGCCATCATTAAGAGCGCGATAATTAAGCTACTGATGGTAGAATTTCGGCGTTGCGCCTGAAGGCGCTCTTGCGCTTCGGGGGAAAGTTGTGCGTGTAGGCTCATAAATTGTGAGATTAAGGTTAGATAGTTGGTAGGATGATGACAAGTTCCCTTTTTTCAGTAAAATAGGGTGATCTATTGTTTTGCCAGCGTTGTTGTAAGGGCCAAACGGTTGGGTGCGTTTATTTCTTAGAAGAAGATCAAAATTTTTCCAAAAAATGTTTCGCGTTGTCAAATGATCGCGTGCCGAGGATGTTTTCCCAGTGATCCGAACCTTACGAATGGTGAATTTTCGATGCTTCGAAGAGATTTCACTTGAGATCGCGCCGGAGGGAGGGATCTATGTCGGCCAAAATGCTCAGGGGAAAACCTCTCTCCTAGAAGCGGTATGTCTGCTATTGCGACTACAATCGCCGCGGGCACGTCATGTCAGGCAGTTGGCGCGTGAAGGAATGGAGGAGTTTGGGATTGCAGGGAATGCTTGGGAGCAGGAGCTTCAGCTACGGGGGAGTGGGAAAGGGCTGACATTTAGGGTGGAAGGGGAAGAGATGAAATCACGGCGGACGTATCTCAGCGAGAGTGGCCTCGTGGTATGGATGGGGAATAGCGATCTAGATCTGGTGCGAGGAGGGGGCGAAAGTCGTCGACGCTACCTTGATTTCATCGCATCTCAGATTGACCCAGAATACCGCTTTCACTGGGTGCGCTATCGCAAGGCGCTCGCTCTCAGAAATAAATCTCTCAAATTTCATGCGGCATCTGAATCCAGCGTGAAGGCGTTTACCAACCTCCTCATCGAGCATGGGAATGAAATAATAAAACGCCGCCAAGTGCTGTGCGAGCAGCTCACCCCTGCTTCGACCGAGAATCATTCTCAAATCAGCGGAAAAGAGGAGCCGATTACCATCACCTATCATACTCGGGCAAGACAAGGGCTGGCAGAGGCTTTTGCGGAAGTGGAAGAATCTGAGACGAGAAGGGGCTTAACCTTAGCTGGCCCTCATCGGGATGATCTCAAGCTGACAATCGCCGGGCGTCCGGCTCGGGAGTTCGGCAGTGAAGGGCAACAGCGGACCTTGGCTCTGGCATTAAAGTTGGCGCAGGGGGATGTTCTTCGGGAGAAGGGCGGGCAGAACCCGATTTATCTGATCGATGATATTTTTGGTGAGTTGGACCCAGCGCGCAGAAATGCGCTCATGACGAGACTACCCTCGGAATGCCAAAAGCTGATTACCACCACGACCGTGGACTGGTGGAAGAGTGAAGGGGGGAATCTCCCAGTATCGCGGGTGGAAAACGGTCAAGTGCTTTAGAGCTTCCGCAGCTTGCTAATCCGCCCGGTGGAGACCCATTCGGCGACAAAGATATTACCGGACGCATCAAAGCACGCATCATGCGGGTGGATGAATTTTCCATCTTGCCATTTTGATGGATCTTTCCGCATGGCCTTCTTTTTTGCATTGACTTGCTTGGACCACTCGGGGTCATGACCAATGTGAAAAATATTGTCATTGCCATCAATGAATGTGAGGCGTGAAGCCAGATCGGGGATGAGCATCAAGTCCTTATAGACATCGACATTTGCAGGGAGAGTGAAGGGCTTGGATTCGGTCTTGAGATGCTCCCCGTCGAGGGTGAACCACTGCATCCGGCCATTGCCTCGGTCTGTCACTGCGATGGTCGGGCTACGATCTCCCCGATCATCAATCCACAGACCGTGTGGAAGATTGAATTGGCCATCCTTTTTTCCTGATTTTCCAAAAGTGGAGAGGTAGGTGCCATTGATGTGGTAACGGTGAATACAATGAGCCCCATATCCATCAGCGAGGTAAAACGAATCGCCATTGGGATGGAAAGCGACATTGGTAGGCATGAAACGATTTCTCCCCCAGGTCCGGTTCGTCCGGGTGACTTCCTCATGGGTATAACGACCAGATTCCATCGGAGCACGGAGATACCAAATGATCTCTCCGGTAAGAGTCATCTTTGCAATGCTTTTTACCTGTTGATATCCAGTGACATAAAGAAATTGCTCCTTTCCCTCTTGGTGGACTTCAATTCCGTGACCACCGCCCTGGAATTGAGATCCAAAAGCGCGAATGAATTTCCCATCGGGATCGAAGACGAAAATGGCCGGGTGATCCTTCAGCTTCGCGCTTCCCTCGTGCATGACGTAGAGATTTTGATCTCTATCTACCGCCACGTTGTGTGTCACCTGCCAGTGGTATTGATCTGGAAGCTGAACGTGTCGATGGTTGACTTCATATTGATGTTCGCCTGATCCAATGATGACGGGACCGATTGTTTTGCGAGCGAGGCTTAAGTTCGGAAATGCAAAGGCGGAGCCAGCGAGAAGTGAGGACTGCTTAATCAGGTGACGGCGATTCATTGGTGGCATATGAAGAAGATGCACAAGCTTTCCCTCAGCTGTCGAGAGCAGAAAAAGGGCTTCGAGCCAAATGAGGGAAAATATCCGGAAATGGCCAAAAACCACCTTCCATCTTTGGGGAATTTTTTTTCTCATGCGACCCAAAGACCTCAATCATCGAAATTGGGACTCGATAAGGACTTGCCCAGATGCCTTGATGCGTCTTAATCTCCGCCTCCCGCGAAAAACGGGTTAGCTTTTCCATACCATGATCGAAAATATTCGTAAATACACCGGCCTCATGATCGTCGTGCTGGTCCTCCTCTTCATTGGACTCGTTTTTCTCGAGAACAGTGTCAGTAATGCTTTTACTGGAAAATCCTCAATGGTCATTGATGGGCAAAAAATCTCACTCAACGAGTTTCGGCGTAAGGGGATGAACCCATTGCAGATCCCCCGTGAACTACCCTACTCGCCGCTTTCTTCGAGTGCGAAAAAGCTCGCCGTCAAGTATGCTGGCAATCGCGTCAACTTCGCAAATAGCGGGGCAGACTTACTCAACATGTTGACCCTCACGATTGGGAACAACCCAGAGCGCTTCTTGGCAAACCGCATCGCCGTTCGTGAAGCGGGCCTAGAATATGGGGTCACTCCTGGTCCCGACGAGGTCACGCAATTTATCCGCAAGGTGATCTTTTCTGATCCAGATGGGGAGTTTGACAAAAAAACTTACGACAGCTTTCTCTCTACCCAACTCGGCCGCCTCGGTATCGATAGCCGGAGCTTCAACGAATACATTCGCGACCTCCTGACGGCGCAAAATCTTTCCAATGTCATCGGGAGCTCATTGGCACCAGATCCCGAGGCCATAAAAATGACGCACCTTATCAATAAGCAGTCTATCACTGGGCAGGAGCTTCAGCTCACATCTTCCAAGCTTGAGAATGATCAAGAGCCGACCGAAGAAGAAATCCGAGCTTACTGGGAAGAGAACGAAGACAAATACAACTCTGACGAAAAACGAGGAGTCTCCTACATCATGCTGACACCCGATTGGGATCAGAAGCTCATCGAAGTCGAGGCGAAGAAGGCCGAAGAGGAGAAAAAGCGCAAAGAGGCTGAAGAAGCCCGAAAAGCCAAAGAGGCAGAGGAAAAAAAGAAGGCGGAAGAAGTCGCTCGCAAGTTAGAAGAAGAGGCGAAGAAAAAAGAGCTTGATGAGGCCAAGGCCAACGAAACGGATACGGTCGAGACCCCTGAAACCCCTGTCCCGGCAGAAACCCCTGCTCCAGCGGAGCCAGACGAAGACGAAGACGAGGGCGCTCAAGGAGCTCCTGGTGAAGAGGGTGACCCTGCCCCCCCTGTCGTTGAGAAAGTCATCAAAGAAGTCGCTGAAAAAGTGGAAGACGCGAAAGAAGGCGTCGCCGATGCTGCCCAAAATGCCCAAGAGGCCACTGAAAAAGCGAAAGAGATCGTCAAAGGCACTACCGAAGAACTGACGGAAAAGCCCAAAGACCTCGTTGATGCCGCCAAAGAAAAGGCGACCGCAACAAAAGATGCCGTGAAAGATCTTACCACCGCCGCGAAGGACAAAGTGGCCGAAACCGTAGATTCTGCCGAAAAGGCCGCAATGGACTCCAAGAATGCCATTCAGGGAGCCGTGAAAAAGGCAGAGAATGTCATCGAAAAAGCAGTGACTCCCGCAGGCGAAACCGAATCTCCTACTTCTGGAGCAATTACGATCCCTGTCGTTCCCGCGCCAGAGACGGCTAAACCAGCCACCCCTCCGGTTGAAAAGGAAAAGACGGCCAAAGAAAAACTCAACGCAGTTCAAAGAACCGAGGCGCTCAAAGCTTACAGCACAGAAGCAAACCGAATTTGGCAGGACATTGCGCTCGCTGCGGCAGAAGAAAAAAAGGACCCGATAAACGCTCTCACAGAAAATGGATATAGCGTCATTCATGTCGCACCATTTGCTAAAATGGATCCTCCGAAAGCCTTAGACGCTTTCGTTGCTGATCAAGGGATCGGCAAGCTCTCAGATGTGGTCTTTAAGCTCCCACCCTCTGGTGCGATCGACGAAAAACTTAGTAATCCCTATCGCACCAATGATGGTTACTTCATTGGTTTCCTCGGGGAAGTCATCCCTTCAAAATCACTCACTTATGAAGAAGCCAAAGTCAAAGTCACGGTAGACCTAAAGAAAAAAATGGCTCGTGAGGCTCTCATCAAGCAAGCTGAAGAAGCTCACGAGAAGCTCGTCGCCGCAGTCAAAGAAGGCAAAACCTTCGCAGACGCGGCAAAGGAACTTGAACTCACCGTCAAGCCTTCTGCGGAAATCATCAAGCCCGTCATCCCGATTCAATACCGGATGCGAGGGGTCAATTTTCCCACCCCTCCAGCCTTCATCGCGGCGAAGGGGACAGAGCCTGGTCAGATTTCTAAAATCCACTTCTCTCCAAGTGAAGAGGAGCCAGAAACTGCCACGATTGTATTCGTTGAAAAACGTGAATTTAAGGACGATGCAGCCTTCTCTAACGGACTCTCGAGAGAGATCGAAACCGCCACTGATAGCTACCGCCTCATGACTTTTGAAGCCTGGTTACAGAACGAATACGGCAAACGCAACATCCAGGTGCTTTCACAACAGCAATAGAGCGATCCCTCACCCCAGACCTCATGGCCGATACGACCGCCCGAGATACAGCAATCGAGCGGGGTCATACTCACTTGGCTCTAGGCGAGCTCGATGAAGCAGAAACTGCTTACCGAGAATCCGTCGCTCATGATCCTGAGTTCTTCGACGGCTGGCAAGCGCTCGGAATGACTCTGCTCAAGCTAGAAAAAGTCAAAGAAGCCATCGGCTGCGGGATCAAAGCGACGACTCTTGAACCTGACGACCTTCTCGCCTGGACTGGCCTCTCGCAGATGTATGTCCGTGACGGTCAAATCGCGGAAGCCGAGCACGCCAAGGGAAATGCGCGCATTCTCTCCATGGGAGGTAAGGTCACCAAACTCGGACAAAAAAAAGCGGATCACTAGAGCTGCTGGCGGCCGTTATAGCGTCCTTATTTTTCTCATTACTCACCTCAAATTTTTATGTTTTTCATCACCACTGCCATCGACTACCCCAATGGGAAACCACACATCGGCCATGCTTATGAAAAAATTCTCGCAGACGTCCTGACGCGCTATCGTCGCCTCAAAGGTGAAGAGGCTTATTTCCTCACCGGGGTCGATCAGCACGGTCAAAAAATGGTGAAAACAGCCGAGGCCGAAGGCGTTAATGTCGCCACTCTGACCAAACGCAACACCAAGGTCTTCCTGAAACTCTGGGAGAAGCTCGATGTCTCTTACGATGGCTGGGCAGAAACCACCGATGCGCGCCACCAAGCCTGTGTCCAAGCCATTTTGACGGAACTCGAAGAGAAAGGCTCACTCTATAAAAAATCATACGCCGGATACTATTCCGTCCGTCAGGAACAATACCTGACAGATCGTGATCGTAATGAAGACGGTGAATTCGGACCCGAATGGGGCGAGGTCGAAGAACGAGAGGAAGAGAACTGGTATTTCAAACTCTCAGCGCACGCCACCTGGCTCAAATCCACGATTGAAAGCGACGCTCTAAAAATCATTCCCGAATTCCGTAAAACGGAAGTCCTCAATGCCATCGAAAGGGCTAGCGAGACAGACCTCTGTATCTCACGCCCGAAAGAGCGGATGTCATGGGGTATTCCGCTACCCTTCGATCCTGAATTCGTCACCTATGTCTGGTTCGACGCCCTCATTAACTACATCTCATTTGCCGGTTACCGCAAATCAGATGGGAGTGATTTTCCAGAATTTGATACTCTGTGGCCCGCTGATCTTCAGATTATTGGTAAAGATATTCTCGTTCCTGCTCACGCCATCTATTGGCCCTGTATGCTTCATGCCATGGGCTTTGAGGCAGATGAGATGCCCACTCTTCTTGTGCATGGCTTCTGGAATGTTCGCGGAGATAAAATGTCGAAATCACTTGGCAATATCATCGATCCTGCCGAGCTTGCCGATAAGTTCGGCGTTGATACCCTGCGCTACTACCTCTGTCGCGATATTCATTCTGGTAAAGACAGTGATTTCGACCCCGAGCGCCTCGTAATGCTCTTCAATACCGAGCTCGCAAATGACCTTGGGAATCTCCTCAATCGCTCGATTAATATGACCAAGGGCTTTTGTAACTCCACCATCAGCTCCACAGATACTGATAATGAAGAGGATCGCGCGCTCCGAGAATCTCTCGCTCAATCCACAGAGGCATACATCAAAGCGATGAACCATTGCGAAGTCAGCGTGGCCCTTCAAGCCATCAATGATCATGTCACCCACTGCAACGGCTACCTCGAGCGACACAAACCGTGGGAAATGAAGAAAGACGAAACACAACTCCCTCGCGTGGGAGAAATTCTTTCTCACACTGCCGAATCTTGCGCTCATCTTGCGCTCCTGCTGAGCCCAATTCTTCCTGCCGCGGCTGAGAAAATTTTTAGCCAGCTTAAGAAAGAAAAACTCAACAAAATGACGCTCAATGAGCTTCAATGGGGCCTACTAGAAGCAGGACATCAAACTGGAAAACCCAAGCCTGTCTTCCCGCGCATTCAAATTGAAAAAAAAGAGAGTGATTGATTCCATAATTAGATTAGGATGAATCTTATACTTTTCATTCTTTAAGGTTACATGAAGCTATCCTCATCCTTTCTTATCTGCAGCCTGACCTTGAGCCTCTCGGCATTCAGCTCGGCAGCAGTGATCTACACTGCTGATTTCTCGATGGATGGGCAGGGCTCTACCCACGACAACACCGGATCTGACCCGATCGAGCCCTCTCCCACTGCAGGGGCCAACTGGAATCTTACCTATCCCAGCCTTCCTGACAGTGACAGTACAACCAATGAGTTCGTCACGAGCGAGGATTTACTCAGAGTCCAAGATTGGGGTGGGGAGGGATCTTTAACCAGTCTGGGAATCACCATCCCAAATGCAGGCTCAGTGAGCATCAGCGGCGTTGCCGAGACGATTGGATCCGATGTTTTTAATGCCTCAGCTGAAGGGATCACTTGGTTTTATATCCTCAATAGCGGCGCTCCCGTCAGTTTTTTTATTGGAGAGACCGAGCTGGGAGGCATGCCTGTTGAGGCCGAAATAGATGTAGGCCACGATTTTTTGAACGTTCCCGTTTCGATGGGAGATATCCTCGAAGTTGGTTTTACCGTGAATGTCAACGGCGTGAATGATGGGGTTGAAATTTCCTCTCTCGTAGTTGATTTCACCCCCATTCCCGAGCCTTCGGCCGCTCTTCTGAGTTGCGTCGCCTTACTTGGCCTTCTCCGCCGCCATCGTTAGAAATATTTTTCCAATATTTCTTTCTTTGGAGGTTGGGTCATTAGAGAGACGACCACCATCGCAAGCGCGCCCAGGAACCACATCACCGCTGCTGGGACGATTCCCGGACCGATGAGTAGTTCTCCACCATATCCCGAGAGATGGAAGAAGATGAGCCAGCTCACGAACACTGCGATCACACAGGCATACGCTCCTGCCTTCGTGGCCCGTTTCCAATAAAGCGCTGCCAGAACCAATGGCGTCAGCGCTGCGAATCCGGAAAAACTCCAAATCGCCAACTCAAAGACATTTTTCTTAATAAAGAGCAAAGAAAGCACATAAACTAAAGTCACGATCATCACGATGAAGCCGCGCGCCATCATGAGAATTTGCTGATCAGAGTAGGACTTCTTTGTTCCATGTAGGACAATATCATTGGTAAACATCGTTCCGAGACAGAGAAATTGAGAGTCGAGAGAAGACATAATGGCAGCGAGAATCCCCGCAGTCACCAAACCCACAATGACCGGATCCTGCACCAATTTTCCGACCATCACGGCAAGTACCGCCCCACTGGGAACTTGAGAGGGGAGTTGCCCTGAAGCCCAAATCCCAATGAGGACACAGGGCACCCACACAATCATAATACAAATCGGGTGGGCGATAACCGTGAGCTTAAAGCTCCGCGCACTCTTTGCGGTGAGCCAATGTTGGAAAAGATGAGGAAACATCCCCACGCTGAGAGGGATGAACATATAGGTCAAAAAAGTCAGCTTTTCGACTCCGATCTTAGTGCCCGGAATCGGAGTCCGCACTTTATGGGTATCCTTTGCCTGCTCAATGGCTTCGCCAAGACCACCTAACTTATCGGCAATGAGGTAAAAGGCGAGCACTCCCATGACCATAAAAACGAGGGTTTGGAACGTATTCGCCCATGCCGCGGCCCGCGATCCTCCCGCAAAAATATAGGTCAACACCACCACACAAATCACAAGCCCGGTCAGCCAAGGAGGAATGGCGCCATTTTCAAAAATCCCAGGAAAAGCACCGGGAACTTCACCTTTCGCCTTTGTCACTCCTTCAATCGTTTTTGCGGCCCCAATAATTCCGATGAGCAAGTACGGAATGACTAATAATACCAGAATGGGGAAAAGAAGATAACCAAAACCCTTCGAATCAAAACGCGCTCGAAAATACTGGATTTGAGTCACATACCCATATCGTTTCCCCATGGCCCATAGCTTGATGCCGATGACAAAAAAACAGGCCGCATGAATGAGCCCCGATGAGGAGGCC
>CALGLJ010000175.1 GCA_937930235.1 uncultured Verrucomicrobiales bacterium
CCACCTAAATAAGATATGAACATCACTTCAGATGATCCACGCCTCACGGCCCTTGCTCTGAATGAACTTCCGACCGAGGAGGCAGTCAGGCTGCGTGCCGAGATCGAGTCCTCTACTGAGCTATCCAGCGCTTATGAGCAGACTCTTTCCCTTGTCGGTTTCCTTAAGGAATGTCACGGCGCAGCTCCTCTTTCACTTGGAGAAGAGCGTCACGAGCAGATTTTCCAAACGGGCAAACGTCCCGATGGCGAAGTCCTGATGATGCAAAACCGGAAGCGGAGCCGCCGTCACGCGGTGAGAGTATTTATCGGCGCGGCTGCGGTGATTGCGCTCGGAGTGTTTCTTTTGACTCATACGCGGGTGGAAACTCCGGGTTTAGCGAGTGAGGATGGGAGTGGTGTGAATAGGGTGAATGGCGAAGCAGAGACAGGGGGAGCGAATCAAGCTGTTGCTTCAGGGGGAGAGGTATCTTACCCGCTGGGCTCCCGCACGGTAATCACGCAACCGACAATTTTTCTTCTCCCGATAGAATTTCCTGAATTCCAAGCAGAGAAGACGCGTCGTTGGCTTTACAAGGAAAAGAAAGCGCTTCCTCGAGAGCTGAATGCAACTCTTTCTTGGATCAATACCGTGTCGCCTCATCAGGAACCTCAGCTTGTTTTTGAAGACTTGGCCTTGGCTACTGAAGTGGGAGCTTGTCCGTGGGATGATCGTAAGAATCTCCTTCTCGTGCGCCTGAATTCTCTGCGGGAAGAAGAGAAATCGGTCCACTGGGTGAAGGGAGAACTCGAAGTTATGCCAGAGCGGGTGAAAAGCATTCAACTTCTCAGTGAAGGAACGCGCTCTGATTCAGAACGTCAAGCGGTGAGCTTTGCGGCTGGAGCAAGCCGTTTTCTTCTCTACGAAATCGAATTCGTTCCAGGGGCGGATCGTCTTGGTGCGCTACATTTAGAAGTGATTCTCCAGTCCGGGCAGGAAAAGAGTGCTTACTTACCAATTAACGCTGGTGCAAAATCTGCTCCTTCTCGTGATTTCAAAATGGTCACCCTGATGGCAGCGTTTACTCGCTGGAATCAAGGGGGAGGAAGCTCAGAGGAGTTGGCTGAGATCTCGAAAGATGCCAGGACCTTATACTCCACGGTGACAGATCCGCTGACTCGGGAAGCTTTGGACCTCATTCTCCTGACCAAGGATTTGGTCACGCATTAAAATCTTTTTTCGATGATGGTCAGGTCTCCTCTGCCAAGGCTCTGACCTCAGGGAGAGGGCTTTTACCGCCTTCTTCGGCGCCGTCGTGAACGAGGCGTACGATTTGCTGAGCTTGCATCTGCTGGTTGATTTTGGGGGCGTCTTTTCCCTCCTTGTCCACGCTGGCCGGCGTTCTTTTTTCCTCCGTTATCACGAGTGGATTCTGGAGATTTGAGTCCCCGAGCATGGAGGTCTGCGAGTTGTTGATGGAAGCCATAGTGACCTTCTTCGAGGGGGATGCGCTGTTTGATGAGTTTTTCGATGTCGATGAAAAATTCATGTTCCTCGGGGGAGCAGTAAGACACGGCATGACCCGAGGCGTCGGCACGCCCGGTCCGTCCAATGCGGTGGACGTAGGCTTCCGATTCATTTGGCAGGTCAAAATTAATTACGAGAGTGACATCACGGACGTCCACTCCGCGTGCGGCGACATCGGTGGCGACGAGGATGGGCAGTGCTCCGCCCTTAAATTTATCGAGCGTGCGTTCACGCTGCGGTTGGGATCGATTGCCATGAATGGCTTCCGCGGTGAACCCTTTTTGGTTAATCCACCGACAGAGTTTATCGGCCCCATGTTTGGTGCGGGAGAAGACAATGGTGAGTTCTCCCTGAGCTTGCTCCGCGAGGTGGTCCATGAGGAGCTCGCGTTTATCATCCCGTGAAACAAAGCAGACGCGCTGTTGCACCTTTTCTGCCGTGGTAGTTTTGGGGGCAATGGTGACCGTTTCCGGTTGATTGAGAATGGAGTTTGCCAATTCTTTAATCGCGGGCGCGAGGGTGGCGGAGAAGAAGAGTGATTGGCGTTTGCGAGGGAGTTCTGCGATGATTTTTTTCACATCTCGGAGGAATCCCATATCGAGCATACGATCGACTTCATCGAGGATGAAAAATTCCACCTTCGAGAGGTCGACGGACCCTTCTTGAATGTGATCGAGAAGGCGTCCCGGGCAAGCGACGAGGACGTCGACTCCCTTTTGCATGGCTTTGACTTGCGGGTTCTTTCCCACCCCTCCGAAGATGAGTGTTTTACTGAAGCGAATGTGTTTTCCGTATGTTTCAAAGCTTTTCGCAATTTGAGTTGCGAGCTCTCTGGTCGGGGTGAGTACGAGAACGCGTGCCCTTCTCGGTTGCCGTGATTTCGGACTTTCATGGAGGAAATTTAAGATGGGCAGCGAAAAGGCGGCTGTTTTCCCGGTGCCTGTCTGAGCACATCCTAAAAGATCACGCTTTTTTAAAAGAATGGGAATCGATTGGGCCTGAATCGGGGAAGGGGTGTGGTAGCCCTGCTCTTCAAGGGCGCTTTGAATCGGCGCGCAGAGAGCAAGATCCTTGAAGGAAGTTGGCGTCATGTGATGGCCGCGATAGAGGGATGCGGCAGAATATCAAGGGAATTAGAACCTTACTCACCGATGGTGACTGCGAGATCTGGGCCGAGATTTTCGAGGGCGGTAATCAAGGCTGACCGGTTTTGAGGTTCTGAGAGGGTCACGGTACCGGAAATTCGGAAGAGGAGATGCCCGCTCATGGGAGCGGATTCGAGAGAGGTTTCCAGTTCGATGACATTGGAGTGATGTTTGGCAATCGTGGAGGTGATCCGTTTGACGATGCCTGGTTCATCATTACCCACGATTTCAATGCTCAGGGGAGATCCGGTAGGAGGGCTTTCCGCATTTTCGATGGCTAAGGAAATTTTGAGTCCATCTTGATTTAATTGAGAGAGCTCTTTTTCGAGAGCTTCTCGATGTTCACTGGAAACTTCGATCCGTAGGATGCCGGCAAAGTGGCCAGAGAGCTTTGCCATGCGGCTTTCAAGCCAATTCCCGCCGTGTTGCTCAACAATATTGGCGATATTTTCGACGAGGCCAGGCCGATCAGGGCCTAAGATGGTGAGGATGAGTGAGGTCATAAATCCACTTACTCAACGGTGACCGGGGTGCCAATTTTGGAATGGTCGTGGAAAATTTTGGCCATCTCTTTAGGGAGCCTGACGCAGCCATGAGAGGCAGGGTAACCAGGAAGATGGCCCTCGTGCATGCCGATAGCTCCGTTAAAACGCAGGAAATTAAACATGGGGGCTCCTTCGTAATATTGTCCCGGGCCTGGTTTGTGTTTTCGAGTGTCAGCATCGTTATTGATGATCTGGCCCGTCGCTCGATCTTTAATGACTCCGTAGAGAGAGGAACGATGATCAACATCCTTTTGAGTCACTTTAAAGCGGCCAGGAGGAGTGCGGTGTCCCGCTTTTCCTGTGGCAACTGGACTCATGCCGACAAGCTGCCCGCCTTTATAAAAATAGGCTTTTTGCTCGGCACGGTTGATCCGAATGGAGGCGGAGCCAGGGACGCCATCGCCGTCCCAGTATCCACGAGCGTGGGCGAGTGGTTTTGGTTGATTTGCAGGGTTCTGCTGATGGGGCTGGCGAAAGGCGGCAAGGTACTGGCTCTTGCCACCCAAGCTGGCACCGGGTCCAGCGCATGAGACGAGGACGAGAGGGAGAAAAAAAAGGCCGAAGATTTTTTTCATGATTCTAGAATACGAGAGGACTTTGATTGGTCAAGGAAAGGCAGGTGAGTGGAAGCGGATCCGAGAGTCAGGAATGAGGTGATGTCATTTTTAATCAACTACGAATGAAGGACGGCGGCGAAAGCTCCATCGCAATCGTCGGCGAATGGAAGGAGCTGTTGGTGTTCATCAAGGGTGATCTGGTCATGCTTTTCTGCAAAAGCGGTGACAAGTTCGATATTTTCTTCCGGATCAATGGAGCAGGTTGAATAAATGATGCGGCCTCCAGCTTTAAGGCAGGGGAGAACGTTTTCTAGGATTTGATGCTGGATGACGGTGAGCGCTTCGATGTCTTTTGCTTGGAGCCGCCAGCGCGTATCGACTCTTCGGCGGAGAACGCCTGTGTTAGAACAGGGGACATCAAGGAGAATGCCATCGAAAAATCCGTGCCATTTTTCAGGCGCAGCTTGGGTCCAATCGTGGGTGACGATCTCACTGTTCGTGACTCCACAGCGCGTGAGGTTCTCCTCCAGCCGAGGGAGACGCTTTTCGTTTGAATCGGTGCAGACGAGGAGGCCTTTGTTTTGCATGAGGCCGGCGATCTGTATCGCTTTGCCTCCGGGAGCGGCACAGGCATCAAGGATGGTTTCGCCAGGTTGGGGTGCGAGGAGTTCAGGAGCCCGGGCGGTGGAGGGGTCAGTGATGTAGTAGTGTCCTGATTGAACGGCCTCAAGATAGTCTTCGGGTTCTGGAGCCTCAGGAGGAGGTGGGTTGAGGAGATTAGGGCGCAGGAAGGTCTCGGCTGGGATATTGTTCCAGTCCATCAAGGCGATGGTGTTTTTGAGGCCGAAGAGTTTTTTCCAACGCTTAAAGAGCCAATAAGGGTGAGAAAATTGAATCGCTGGTTCGAGTTGATCCATGTCTCTCACAAAGCGAGCCCGGAAGTGAGCCACACGTCGGAGAACGGCATTGATAAGACCGCGGACTGGTCCGCGCGCACATTCCACGGTCTCAAAAATAGCTGCGTGATCCGGGATTTTTAAAATGAGAAGTTGGCACACACCCACTCGGAGCACATCACGTGTCTCGGCGTCGAGTTTTCCTTTGCGAGAGAGAGAAATGCAGTGATCGATGAGGCTGCGATGGCGGAGGACGCCCATCAGAATGGCTTTGAGAAGGGCGCGATCAGAGGAATTGAGATGGTTGCGCTCGGCATGCCGATCGATCAGGGAGTCCGCGTAAACGTGCCCTTTAGACCAAGCCCGTAGTGCCGAGACGGCTGCTCGCCGGACATTCTTCGCTTGTTTAGCCATAATTTACTTCAAGCTATTGGCGATTTGGTGCCATTCGTCATCGAGCGTGACAGATGTTGAAGGAGTGTCTTTTCCGGCTCGGTGATACCAGTAGGAAGCGTTTCCCAGATCGCCTTCATCACGATGTAAATATGCGTGAATCCAAGCCCCAGTGGGATCTGGGATCTCATTTATCAGATCATGAGAATCTTCCCAGCGCCCGGCTTTGGCGAGCCAAAGCGCAAGCTGTGCCGGTGAGAGATCCGCAGGCGGGGAGGAGTCATTGAGAGCTGACTGAGCGAGTTCGACGGCGGTCATGCACGCACTCTTTGTCCCATTATTCGTTAGAAGTCAGTGAGAAAGTGAGACGATAATAGCGAGCATCTCCTGTTCGAGGAAGTTGAAGTCCTTCTGCAGTGGTCTCGTGGTTCTCAGTTTGCCATGTTCTGAGATCAGCTGAGCTCTCAACTCCTAAGGTGGCATCGTCTCGCACTGGAAGGGCCCCAGTGAGGATGACGAAGTTTTCATTCTGTAAACTCACATTAAAGGCTGGAGAGGGTTCGGTCGGGTCTAGGTCGAGAAGGTATTCGGCAAGATTCGATAAATTATCTCCATCTTCGTCGGCAGCAGGATCTGTAATCGTGAACTGATTAGCCCAAGCGGAGAATCCGGATAAAGGCTCTCCATCGATAATGGTAATCTCTACCGGAGAATTATCTTCGGTGGCAAATGTCTCTGAGCTGAGATCAAAGGCGAGAGCGGCATTTTCATCTCCTTCAGTCTGTCCATCATTATTAGCAGAGAGAGTGAAGGTGAAGGAGGTTTCGCCAGCGGGAAAAACCTGGTTTAAATCTTCTCCAAAATCTGCGGCGATGGCCGTTCCGGAGGGGAGCAGGCTGAATGGAACCGCTTGAGCAAGGGGGAGAGGAGTAGAGACAGTGACGGTGATCCCTTCTTCTCCTTCAGTAATTTGATTACCCGAAAGGCTGAAATTTAGCTCTGGAACGTGTGCGTCACATAACGCGACACTTGTGGTGATTGTAATGTCATCAATCGACCAACCAATGCGACTATTCTGAACATCGTGCGACATAAACCAGCGGAATCTTACCGTTCCATTTTCCCAATCAAGAGGAAGATCAACAGAGGTTTCAATATTACCCAAGGAAGAGCCTGTCCAAGCTCTCCGATTCTCGAGAGCGGTCTGAGTTATGGATTGCATGCGTGTGCGGTAGCCACCACTGCGCACGATTGCATCATTATCCTCAAGAAGGTCGATCCAATCTCCCCCGTTCAGAGAATATTCAAGAACACCTCCATCCCATCGGTTTTCGAGATCATAGTTGTGAGTGAAAGTGACGTTACCGAAGCCTGGGCCAACGGGGATCTCAGGACTCATCAGGATGGATTCGTTCGTGCTGCTGGTCGCTGCTCCAAATGCGGCGTTCGGTTCTGATATCGCGTTGTCGCTATTAATCACCCAAGCCGGTTGACCAGTTGTAGAGGTGGTGGTCCATCCATTTGGAAGTTCTAGTGAATCGTCAAAATTCGTAGATCCAAAAGAAGAGTTTGGACCGAAGCTCCCGATTTCCATTTCTAGGGGGATGCTTTCCGAATAGTCGCGATTATCGCTAAGATTCAAGGTAAGCGCAATTCTATCTCCACAATCACCATTGAGACTCAGTAAGAAATCTCGCGTTTGGGAGGTGCCTTTAGCGAGATTACCAAAATCAACATTCTCGCTGAAAATGGTGACATCCGAGGAGCTCACAAGATTTGCGGTCAGTTGATCGGCCGCAAGAACTCCGATGTTATCAAGCTCGATAGAGAGTCTAATCGTTTCACCGGTGTCAGCTATGCCATTCGCGGAGGTGCCAGATTCTTCAGTTTGTTGGAAGTTGGCAAGTTCGACCCGGGTAATCAACGGTGGTTCACCCAAAGTGACCGAGAGTCCATATCGCTGTGTTTCAAAAGAGGAAGAGCCTCTTACTCTAATGTAGTACGTTCCTGTTTCAGGAATTTCGAAATTTACGATGCTCTCGGTTGATCCAATGGAAGTGGTATTGCTGCTGATTAATGAGGTGGTACCGTCAGAACCTAAGATGGCCAGTCTGAGGTTATGCTTATTATTGGGATTAAAGATAGTTCCTGCCGAGCAACTTCCATCTCCTAGCTGTGGTCCTTCACTGTAAGGACGTTGTCTGAGAGCATTTGGATTCGCATCAATGGAAATGAGGTCAAATTGACTTGCTTCAAATTCAAAAAAATCAACATCCGTTCTGCTATCAATACTGAGATTGATTTCCGTTAAGGTTTGATCTCTGACAAGAGATAAGGGAGTGGCAGTTTCGGCAGAATCATTATCAGTGAAATTTCCATGCCTCTCTAAAGGATCACCATACTGTGAGTGGAGTGAGTATCCTGTATCGAATTGAGGGCCTCTAAAGTTCCCGAGAATAAAGGGCTCCATCAGCTTGGATTGATCTCTTGGGCATGAATGCGCAAGGCCCAAGGCATGTCCGAGTTCATGGGTCAGGAGATTATGAAATAAGTTCGGATTTAAGGTGTTTTGAGAGACAAAATTATCTGCCGTATCAAAGACGACATCTCCAAAATTTGGAGCAAAGGCAAAGGCCAAGATATTACTATCGCCATCAATCAATGCTCCCCCAATGCGAATATCTCCGCGTCTATTCTGGATGCCTCGGTTTCCGCTCAGCATCTCTACGCCATCGTCTGCTGGCTCGTAAACGAAATCGATACCGCATTCTTCTTCAAGATCATCAAAGCCATCTTGAATTAATTGAAACCACTGTTGGTCCTCGGCTCTTCCAGTTGCACCACCGCCATAGATCGATCCCATCCAAGCCCGGAAATTAGAAGGGGCTCCAACATTTGCATTAGCCCCAGAGCGGACGATCGCGCCGTCAGGGACAATGCTCCAAGTGATCGTAGTGGGATTTCCTCTTGTGTCATTATTTCCATCGATGGCCGTAGTCTCCCAGCGTGGAGTGGGGAGAAATTGCCGTGCAGCAGCGAAGTCATCACGAGGCTCGTCATCACCAGATCCGTGCATTCCTGCGATGATCTCGGCCTGATGATAAGCTTCGACGACTGCGGGAGAGGTTTTCGGGTGAAAGCAAGCCCAGGGAAGCTCGCCGCGTTCACTTGTTTGAATTGCTTGGAGGTACCCAGCTACCTGATCCTTATGCTTTTGCGAAAGTTGTCGCAAAGTGAGAGGAGAAATTTGTTCGAGTATTTCTGCTTGAGCTTCTGAAGTTCCGCGATGGGAGGCGTAAATCGAACCTGATTCTGCCGTGGTGCGATTTTGAGAAGAAGCACTCGAAGAGGAACTCGCTTGGCCTGATTCGACAAAGGCGCTTGATTCTGATTCGTCATGATCGCTCTTCGAAAAAACGAGGAGAGCTGGAATGAGTAAAATCGGACCAGCAAGCGTGAAGTGAGGGAATTTCATAGATGTTAACTTCGGGAGGAGCGTTGCATAATAGTGAATTTGTGTCATCTACAAAAAATATTTCATTGGGCCTATAAATACATGATGTTGGCTTTCTCTGCTGAAGGTGAAATTTCCGAGTAAAGTCTACTTCTTTCTTGGAATTTAAATCGGAAAAAACGTGACCAACATTACTGACAAAAGTATGCCATGAGCCCTCTTGAGAAATAGGTTTGCTAATCAGATCCTCAATGAATTTCGGTGAGGTGTTCAATATGAAGCTTCTCAGACAAAATATAGCTTAAGTTTCGTTGATACATTATGCAAAAGAATGATCCTCTAAAAATTCACGACCGAAAGCTGACTCAGTTGGAATCAAAAATGCTGATTTTTTGTGGCGTGATCTCTCTTTTCATGAGCGTTGGTCATGCAGAAACTCCGGAGCCAGATCGATGGTGGGATGTGATTGAGGGGCAATCTGATTCGGATTTTTCGGGAGGTCATTCAGATAATGAAGATCCGGAAGTGGCAAAATTTCTTAAACTGGAGAGCTTCGAAGAATGGGAAAGCTATGAAGATCAGTTCGTGAAATTTCGCTACCCCAAACATGCCGCACTTCAACTAGAAGTTAAGGAAGGAGAAGGTGGGATTCAAGTGGAAGGTGGTGTATGCACGACGGTCGATAATTCTTTTAGTCGAGCCTATATATTAAAGAGTGGAGAAGCGACGTATCAGGTTTTTTTGTTAAATCCAGCCGAGTGGTTAGACGACGGTATCTGACTCTGTGGGCCGATGGTGCATCACGTGTATCGTGTGCAGAATAAGTGCTTGCTACGCTTTTCGTTGCTTCCAAGCGGAGCAATTAAGAAAGCGCAAGTTTTAGGCGGGAAGCTTCGCTTCATGGCATTTGAATGGACTCATTTAGCCTGTCCTAAGTCAGTTTATGAACGAATGGTGGAATCGATGAGGGTGAAAATTCCTTTCCCAGAATCAAGAGCGGAGATCAAAAAGCGAGTGGTTGAACGTTACGGTAAAACTGGTCTCACGGGATGGTTTCATCGTGGAGATCGGATTGATTCGCTGATTACGGCCTTTGGTGAACCTAAAAAGAAAGAAGCCGGTTTATTGACGTGGACTATGCGAGAGGGAGATTATTTTTACTCGCTTGGCGCAGTGATCGAAAATGGAAAATTTTTACGTTATGAGGCGGATGGTCTGGTTCGCGCTCCTCAGGCCATTAAAGAAACCGTTTCTTGGGTAGAAGAGCAGTTGGAAAGTTCCCAGGATGATATTTCCACCGAAGAATTGGTGGCGATCATGATGAAAAATAAACCCGATCATGATACCAAAGAGAGCCGCTATAAGAGCTGGCTTGACTGTGCGGTCAAGCTGATCGAGAAGAGAAAAGCTGAGCCTGCTCCATTTGTTCGTATTGTCATGCAGAAGATGAGTTGCAAGTGGTATGAGCTGGAATTGCTTAAAAAAGCCTCTGCAGATCAAAGAAAAGAATGGTATCAAACTGCGGCTCATCGACTGTGGGAGAAGGGCGAGGATGGTAAAATGGTTTTTAGGAAAATGGATTTCGACGAGCTGAAGTCAGCCGTCTGGGTGCTAGGTGAATTTCATGAAATAGACCTCAAAGAAAGTAATGAAATTTTAGAGCGATTGAGCGTCGAAGACCGAAAAGAAGCTCAGCTCTTGAGCTTAATGTTATTGGAAAAGTGGGACCAAGCTCGTCATCAGCATGAAATATTGAAAGCGCTGAAGACCCTCAATACAAACTTTGATCAGGAGACGATGCATTGGCTTTTTTCTCACCTTTATAACGATGTTGATTCTTCTGCGGTGAAGCAAAAAGCACTGATTATCGCGGAGCTAAATCAACTCAAGCCTCGTCTTAAAGAACGTTATCTCCAATGGGCAGAGGCGATTATTAAAAAGTTTAAAAGCGAATGATTAAACGGCTTTGGGGGCCTCAATGCTAGGCCGCAATTCCCTTGATGAAGGTCGTCACGAAGTTGACCACTTTGTCGAAGATGCGATTGCTGGTCGGTTCGCGGTCGAGGATGCCGAGAGGCTTTTCGATTAAGCCTACGATGTCCGGTTCCTTTTCGGGCTTTTTGCCGGTGTAGACGTAGCGGTCGATGACGGATTTGAGTTTTTCGGGGTTCAGGCCTTCTTCTTTACAGAGAGAATCGAAGGCGGCTACGCGTTCTTGTTCCCAGAAGTCTTCGAAATCGTCAGGGATCTCGGCGGCATTTGTGAGATTGGGGAGATTGCTATCGATGAATTTTTCAATCAGCTCGCGCTTGCTGCGCAGTTCAATGTCACCCGCTGCGGTATCGAGGATGAGATTGCGAAGGCGGGTCTGTTCTTTCTCATCGGCATCGTAGAGCTGAGCGAGGAGGCTCAGGATGTAGTTTACGTTGACAATATCGCGGTGGATCAGCTCTAGCTCGAAGTCGATGTCTTCGAGGATGGATTCAGTCTCCTTCGCGGTGTTGGTTTTGACTTTGTCGTGTAGGTCGAGGTAGGCGCTTTTGAAGTTTTCGTAGCGCTGTTTTTCGAGAGCGAGGTCGTCTTCCTCGAACTCAGAGAAGGATTCGATGATGTTTCGGAGGCGGATGAGCTCGCGGAAGATTTTGATGAACTGCAGCTCTTCTTCTTCATCGCGAAGATCTTTGACGCTCTTCGGGGTGGGAGTGAAGTTGATCAGTTCCTTGGTGATCTCGTTGAATTTATCAACGTAGTCCTCGTAAGGCGGGACGAAGATTTCTTCCTTGGCCTCGATGTTTGAGAAGAGAGTGATCGCTTGGTCCGTACGCTTTTTAAGGTTTCGGAAAACGACGATATTTCCCTGTGACTTCACCTCGTTCAAAATGCGGTTGGTCCGCGAGTAGGCCTGGATGAGTCCGTGGTAGCGGAGGTTCTTGTCGACGTAGAGAGTATTGAGTGGCTTGGAGTCGAAGCCGGTGAGGAACATGTTCACCACAAGGAGGATATCGACCTTGCGGGTCTTCACCCTCTTGGCGATGTCCTTGTAGTAGCCGTAGAATTGCTTGGTGTCTTTGGTCGAGAAGCCCGTGCCAAACATCGCGTTGTAGTCGCTGATGAAGCCATCGAGCTTTTCCCGGGTGTGTGGGTTTCCTTTGTCACCGCCTTCGATCTCGCCACCTTCATCGAGGAGGCCGTCGGCTCCTTTGTCTTCCTCGTTCGCGGTGTAGCTGAAAATAGTGGCGACCTTGAGCTTGTGTTGTCCCTCTGCCTTCTTACGGGCAAAGAGCTCGTAATATTTGATGAGGACCTCGACTGAACTCACGCAAAACATCGCGGTGAATTCCTTATTCCGCGTCTTGGTGTGGTGGTGGTCGATGATGTAGTCGGTGATCTTTTCAAGCCGCTGGTCGGACTCGATGAGCTCCTTAGTGTCGATTGCTTCGACCTCAATATCGACCTTGGTAGGGTTTTCTTCCTTCTGCTGGTAGCGGCCCACGTATTCGACCGCGAACTTGAGGACGTTCTCATCCTTGATGGCATCGGTGATGACGTAGGAATGGAGCTTCTTGTGGAAGAGATCCTTCGTGGTGTGCTTCTTGCCGTCCTTGGTGGCGGCGTTGTCGGCGAAGATGGGGGTTCCGGTGAAGCCGAACATCTGGTGATCGCGGAAGAAGTCCACGATGCGTTGGTGGGTGTCGCCGAACTGGCTGCGGTGGCACTCATCGAAGATGAAAATGATCTTCTCATCGCGCAGCGCTTCCATCTGTTTGAGGTAGGCCTGTTTGCTGATCGCGGTGTTCAGCTTTTGCAAGGTGGTGACGATGAGTTTGGTGTCGTCGGTGAACTGTTCGACAAGTTTCTTGGTGTTGTCGGTGCCATCGACGCTTCCCTTGCTGAAGCTGTTGAACTCATCAATGGTCTGAGTATCGAGGTCCTTGCGATCCACGCAAAAGACGACCTTATGAACCCCCGGGAGCTTGGTCAGGATTTGGCTCGCTTTGAAGGAAGTGAGAGTTTTTCCCGATCCGGTGGTGTGCCAAATGTAACCGTTTCGGCCCGTCTCGGGTGGATTGGTGACGCGGTCCACAATCGCCTCCGTCGCGTAATATTGATAAGGCCGCAGGACCATGAGCGCTTTGTAAGTCTCGTTCAGGACGATGTATTTCCCGATCATCGTGCCGAGATGCTGCGGATTGAGGAAGGCCTCGGTGAAGGGCTTGAGCTCGCGGATCGTCTTGTTGTCTTCGCCCGCCCAGAAGAAGGTTTGCTTGAAGGACTGCTGCTTGCAGTTTGCGTAATACTTGGTGTTCTGTCCGTTGCTGATCACGAAGATCTGCACGAAGTTGAAGAGTCCGCTCTCGGCCCAGTAGCTGTGCTTTTGGTAGCGCTGGATTTGGTTGAAGGCTTCCTTCATCTCCAGCCCACGCCGCTTTAGCTCGATTTGCACGAGCGGGAGGCCATTGACGAGGAGAGTGACATCGTAGCGGTTCTTGTAAGTCCCGCCATCGACCTTCACCTGCTGGGTGACTTGGTAGAGATTGCGCTCTGGGTTCTCCTGATCGAGGAACTCGAGGAAGACGGTCTCGCCATCCTCTTTTTTCAGCTGCATGCGGTCGCGCAGGATTTCCGCTTTCGCAAAGACGCCCGCCTTCTTTGTCAGGTACCCCATGACCTTCTCGAATTCTCCGGCAGTCAGGGTGACGCCATTGAAGGCCTCCACCTGCGTCTTCAGATTCGCCAGCAATGACAACTCATCGGTGACTTCCACTCGGGAATGGCCGAGGCCGACGAGCTGGGCCACGAGCGCGTCTTCGAGTTGCTGTTCTGATTGGGT
>CALGLJ010000176.1 GCA_937930235.1 uncultured Verrucomicrobiales bacterium
GGGCGAGGGCTGATCGTGGAACGAGGTGAGTGGTAATGTCTTCTCCTGCAACTCCACCACCGGGTCCGATCTGGGTGAGATCTTGCGCGAGAAAAAGATGGGTGATTTCGTCGGTCATTCCGGCTGAAGTGGGGCTGCTCAGGAGAAGGGTCATCTGATTTGCGGTGTAGCCGGTTTCCTCAAGGAGTTCGCGTCGGGCCGTCTCGACGAGGTCTTCCCCAGCAAATTCTGGTTCATCGCCCACGAGACCAGCGCAAATTTCGATGACCCGAGCACCAACGGGCTTACGATATTGCTCGATGAGGACGAGTTCGTCATTTTCCGTGATTGCTAGAATCCCTACCACCGCAGTAGAATTTGGCCGTGTCGCGAATTCCCAGTCGTCTTTTTCTAGGATTGAGAGATAGCGGCCTTGATAGTGAGTGGTGACAGCGGACATGAATTCGACAATAGTCTTCTAAGAATAGATGGCAATTCCACGTATAGCATCTCAGGAGGGGGTTAATATTTTACAATAATGGATCAAGATTTTGAGATACAGGTGAGCTTTCAGCACCGCATTCGCTTTACTCGGGGAGCTTTTTCTCCGGAAAACGCCCTGTTGTCTGATCTCCTGGAGACGTGTGGACGTCGTAAAGCGCTTGTCTTCATCGAACAGGGGCTCCAAAGCCATTTCCCACAATTGGAGGGGCAGATTCAGGATTATTTTGCAGATATTTCCGGAATTCAGCTCATGGCCGTGGAGTGGCTGATCGGAGGAGAGGAGGCCAAGCGTGATGATCGCGGGTATCACCGTGCCATGGCTGCGATTGAGCGCCATCATATCGACCGCCACTCCTACCTGATCGTGATTGGTGGAGGAGCGTTTTTAGACGTGATCGGATACGCTGCCGCGACCGGGCATCGCGGAATTCGCTTGGTGCGCTTCCCGACGACGACTCTCTCCCAAGACGATAGCGGGGTGGGGGTAAAGAATGGCATCAACGCCTTCGGAAAGAAAAATTTCATTGGATCCTTCGCGGTGCCCTATGCCGTGGTAAATGATTTTCAGTTCCTCCATACTCAGCCGCAGCTAACTCGCCGGGCGGGATTGATTGAAGCGGTGAAAGTGGCGCTGGTCAAAGACGGAGCATTTTTCAACTGGATCGAAGCGAATGTGAGTCAGCTCTATCAATTAGATGAGGCCGTGCTGGAAGAAGCGGTGGAACGCTCCGCCATTCTTCATGCCCGCCACATCGCCTTGGGAGGAGATCCTTTCGAGCTTGGGAGCAGTCGACCGCTGGATTATGGCCACTGGGCTGCGCATAAGCTGGAGCAGCTCACCGACTTTGAGCTGAGTCATGGAGAAGCAGTTTCGGTGGGAGTTGCTCTCGATACTCTCTACGCGGCAGAAAGTGGGCTTTTAAAAATGGACGATGCGACACGCGTGCTGAGGGTGATCGAAGGACTGGACCTTCCGCTCTGGCATGAGGCACTTGATCTTCGTGATATGAGAGGAAGGCGGCGTGTCTTTAATGGTCTCGAGGAATTCCGAGAACACCTCGGCGGAGAGCTGACCGTTCTTCTTCTGAAAGATCTCGGAACCGGGGTGGATGTGCATGAAATTGATGAAACCCTCTGGGAAACTTGTGCTGAGAAGCTCAAGGAACGCGCATTGACGACGAAGTAAATGACTTTTTGTTGCCTACTGGAAATGAGAAACAGATTGCTTTACGATGAGTAAACGGATTGCAGTGCTCAATGTGGTGGGTCTCACTCAAAAGGTGTTGGCGGAAATGCCGCGTCTGAGAGAATGGGCCGAAAAGCGGACGGTCCAAAATTTCAAACCAGCATTTCCTGCTGTGACCTGTACCGCACAAAGTTCCTACCTCACGGGTCGCTCGGTAGGGGAGCATGGCATTGTGGGGAATGGTTGGTACGACCGTGAAGCGGCAGAAGTGAAGTTCTGGAAACAGAGCAATCACTTAGTGAAGGGCGAAAAGCTCTGGGAGGGACTTCCGGGAACATGTGCCAAAATGTTCTGGTGGTATAACATGTATTCTTCTGCTGATTTCTCGGCAACCCCTCGTCCACTGTATCCCGCTGATGGACGGAAATTTTTTGATATTCATACGCAGCCGATGGAAATGCGTGAAGATCTCAAAGGTGACTTAGGTGATTTTCCATTCCCAGCCTTTTGGGGGCCGAAAGCGGGGATTGATTCTTCAAAGTGGATTGCAGATTCGGCGCGTTGGATTGAGGAAAAAGAAACTCCGGCAATGAATCTCGTTTATCTGCCGCACCTTGATTATGGATTACAAAAATATGGTCCAGGAGCGCCTGAGATGATTCCGGAATATGCCGCGATTGATGAAGTCACGGTCGATCTCATTACCTTTTTTGAGCAACGAGAAATTGAGGTGCTCGTGCTGTCTGAATATGGCATTTCAGAAGTTTCACAGGCCATTCATCTCAATCGCTTGTTCCGAGAAAAAGGATGGATTCAGGTGAAAGATGAACTGGGTCTGGAAACTCTCGACTGTGGGGGATGCCAGGTCTTTGCGGTGGCAGATCATCAAGTGGCACATATTTACCTCAACGATTCATCGATTGAAAATGAAGTACGAGACTTATTGCAATCTGTTGAAGGTGTTGAAGAGATACGTGAAGGGGCAGACCTTTGGGGAGAGGGAATCGGCCGAGAACGGGGAGGTGAGCTCGTGGTGGTGGCGAAAGCGAATGCCTGGTTCACTTACTACTATTGGTTAGATGATGAGAAGGCTCCGGACTTTGCGCGCTGCATCGATATTCACCGCAAGCCGGGGTATGATCCGGTGGAGCTTTTCCTCGATCCGGAGATGAAATTTCCCCTGCTCAAAATTGCGGGATTCCTCTTAAAAAAGAAAATCGGCCTGCGAGGACTCATGGATGTCATCCCGCTGGATGCCAACTTGGTGAAAGGCTCTCATGGACGAGATGACGTGCCTGCGGATGAGCAGCCAGTCGCCATTGGGAATGGGGCAGACTCAGTCCATACTGCGGAAGACGTGTATCACTGGATCAAGCAGTCCTCACATAAAAACTCCCAAAATCATTCCTAGGGAAGCGGCGTATTAGACTGGATGAGACATCTCGATATGGTCAGCAAATTTGCCACCTTATGAGATGCGAGATGCGAGATGCCTCATGAAAAAATTCTCTTTGAGATTATTTGAAACCTTCAAAGAGAATTTACAAAGAAGTGGAGTTTATTTTTCGCCGAAGAGATCCTGAAATACATGAAGAACCTCATGCAGTGTAAGGACATCTTTGGGGTCAGAAGATTGTTTGCACTTCATCGCGGCGACAATGACCTTATGGCAGGTCTCTAACTTTTTAAGGTAAGATTCCTTATTCGTTGTGGCTTCCGCGAGCTTGAGGCGCTGAGCAAGAAAGTAGTTCAAGACTTTCTCCTGCATCGCTTGAGCATGTGATTCCTTATTATTGATCCAGCGAACGAGTTGATGCGAATTCGCATTTGTATCCTTGGAGAGCTCAGCGATTTTTTTGACGGCTTTCTCAATCGTCTCGTAGTCAGTGTGCATCGACTTCAGCACATTATTGTCATCATAGATTCCGCAGGGAACCTGACAGTGAGCCGATAGCTGAGTGGGAGCGATGAAGCCGAAAACGCATAAAAGTAGAGCAGTTTTTTTCATAGATATGTTTAAATTAACGATGATTGATTATGGTGCAAGTCGCGATACTTTAAAATGCGGCTGTTCTCAGAAAAAAAGCCTCAGATTGTTCCAATCCAAGGCTTTTAGAGAGAAGGAGTGATTCTTTACTCCGCGGTGAGGTCTTTGCACTCACCGGTGCAGTTTTTTCCGACCGAGGCGATGCCATTGTCTCTTCCGGATTCGGTTTTATATTGTTGGGACTGACCAATGATTTGCCCATTACCCGCTTTGAGGACGAAGTAGAATTTGCCGTTGCTCGCTTCCTTTTTTTCGAAATTTGATTCGTCCGTTCCATTTTTTTGAACCGAGGCAATGCCGTTTTCACAACCTCCTTTGTCTTTATAGCCTTGGGATTGAAGGATTTGTTCGCCGTTCTTTGCTTTGAGGCGAAAATGGAATTTGTTGGTTTTCTCGCTTTGGAAAAGTTCGTACATAATTGAGTGTATATTTTTAAGTTCAGACTAAGCAAAACCTATGAATCCGATTTTGTCATCAGGAAAAAAGTCAGGGCTTCTTGAGTTTGACGGTCCAGATGAGTGATCGCGTTTTTTTTGGATTGGCACAGACGTATTGACTGTTAAGTTTGCTTAATAACTGAGGCAGTTCCCAGCTTTATACCGTTATGGATGACGACAACGACGAGCCGATAGAGGAAGATATTCAAGACATCATGGTCCCGGAGAACCCTTCTTTAGGAGAGATGTATTCGGAATACTTTCTCGACTATGCCAGCTACGTCATCATGGAGCGTGCGGTTCCGCATTTGGCGGATGGCTTGAAGCCGGTGCAGCGCCGGATTCTCCACTCGCTGAAAGAGCTTGAAGATGGCCGTTATAATAAGGTGGCAAATGTGGTGGGTAATACCATGAAGTATCATCCCCATGGAGACGCATCCATCGGAGATGCCATGGTCCAGCTAGGGCAAAAGGATCTTCTCATCGATACTCAGGGAAACTGGGGGAATGTCTTAACAGGGGATCGAGCGGCCGCGCCACGTTATATCGAGGCACGTTTGACGCCTTTTGCACTCGAGGTCGCTTTTAATCACAAGACCACTGAGTGGACCCGCAGTTATGACGGTCGGAATAAGGAGCCGGTGACCTTACCGATGAAATTCCCATTGCTGCTTGCGCAGGGAGTGGAGGGGATTGCCGTCGGCCTTGCTTGTAAGATTCTCCCGCACAATTTTATTGAACTCATTGATGCCTGTATCGCGGCGCTGAGGAAGCAGACCTTCGAGCTGTATCCCGACTTCTTTACCGGAGGTCTCGCTGATGTCAGCGATTATCGTGATGGCCTCCGAGGAGGGAAGGTGCGTGTCCGTGCCTGTCTGAATGTGGAGTCTAAGAAGCTGATTCGCATTACGGAAATCCCTTTTGGAACGACGACGGGAAATCTCATGGACTCGATTGTGAGTGCCAATGAGAAGCAGAAGATCAAAATTGCGAAAATCGAAGATAACACCGCGGAGAATGTGGATATTCTGGTGCATCTACCGGCAGGAGCTGATCCCGAGACCACTCGTGATGCTCTCTTCGCTTTCACAGATTGCGAGTTGAGTATTTCTCCGAATGCTTGTGTGATCTCGGATGGAAAGCCGCAGTTTCTCGGCGTAACAGAGATTCTCAAAGCCTGTGCCTTCTCCACGAAAGAGCTTCTCAAGTTGGAGCTTGAGATTCGTTTAGGGGAACTCAATGACAAATGGCATTTCAGCTCGCTGGAAAAGATCTTCATCGAGAATAGAATTTATCGAGACATTGAAGAGTGTACCACTTGGGAGGCCGTCATTGAGGCCATCGATTTAGGGTTGAAGCCCTTTAAAAAATTACTCAAGCGAGAGGTGACACGAGACGATATCATCCGTCTGACCGAGATTAAAATTAAGAGGATTTCAAAGTACGATGGCTTTCGTGCCGATGAAGAAATCAAGGGACTAGAAGACGGGATTGCCGAAACTGAAAAGCATTTGCGGAACCTCACTCGCTATGCCGTGAGCTACTTTACTCAGCTTAAGAAAAAGTATGGGAAAGGGCGTCAGCGCCGGACCGAGTTGGCAGAATTCTCTGCCGTGAATCGCTCCCAAGTGGTGGCCGCGACGGAGACGCTTTATCTCGATCAGAAAAACGGGTTTGCGGGGACGAGTCTCAAAAAAGAGACAGCCCTCGAGAAATGTTCCCAGCTTGATGATATTATCGCCTTCTCTTCTGATGGAAATATGCTCGTAACAAAAGTGGCAGATAAAGTGTTTGTAGGGAAACGTCCGGTGCACGTTGCGATTTTCCGCAAAGATGAGCCGAAGTTTTACTCCATGATTTATCGTGAAGGGCGTGATGGTCCGGTCTATGCCAAGCGCTTTCAGGCAGGAGGAGTGACTCGTGACAAAGTCTACCCCATGGGGAAAGGCGGCAAAGGAACACGAGTGTTTTACTTTGCCGTACATGACACCGAGGAAGAAAGCTCAGCGAACACGGTGGTGGTGCATATGAAATCTGGCTTAGGCTTGCGGAATCTCTCTCGCTTATTCTCCTTCGGAGATTTGGCAGTGAAAGGACGAGGCTCTCGCGGAAACATCGTCACCAAGCATGGTGTTGACCGTGTTGTGCGAGCGACTCCTTCAGATCTAGGAAACTAAAGAGGTCAAGGCAGAGGTGAATGGAGTCAGAGACGTAGTAAAAGATGGAATTTGAAAGGCCACTCTGAGGACGAGTCTCCGATTTTGATTAGGGTTTCTTGTTAGCCTCAGGTTTCGACTCCGCAGCGGTAGCGGGTTGGTCAACACGTTGTTCGTCAACGGAGTTCACAAAGTATGCAATGATTACGGTAATGATTGCCGTGAAAACAGCTAAGAGATAAGAATGTAGGGCACCTACATTTGGGGGAGTCCGATGATGGATTCCAAATACCCTTGATCCAGAGTGGCGTAGATCCGTTTGCCTCGGATGGGTTCCTTGGGCTTACTGGGCTCTGTTTTGAGTAAGTTGAGCGCGAGTCTTCTCAA
>CALGLJ010000177.1 GCA_937930235.1 uncultured Verrucomicrobiales bacterium
TCAGACTACTTGGAGAGTTAGCTTCTATTGCCGTTCTCTTTGCCAAAAGTATTGCGCTCATTGCGAGGACCGTTACTTTCCGCACGTGAGCGCTTGTGGAGGTGGAACAACCGGCCGGACTTTTGGCCCTCGAATGAAGATGGATGCATCTTTGCATCTCGATAAGAAGCCGGACTGGATTAAGGTGCGTCTTCCGAATAATCCTGTCTTCTGGGATACAAAATCGATGATTCAAGATCTCAGTCTGGTCACGGTTTGTGAGGAGGCTCAGTGCCCGAATCGTTGGGAGTGTTGGGGGCAAGGAACGGCGACGTTTATGATCGCAGGTGAGAAATGCACGCGAGCTTGTGGCTTTTGTGCGGTGAAGACTGCGAAGCCTGACGCCTTGGAAGAAGATGAGCCAGCACGAGTGGCGGAGGCGACCAAGCGGATGAATCTGAAGCACGTAGTAATCACGGCAGTGGCGCGTGACGATCTTGAGGACGGGGGAGCGAAGCATTTTCAGGATACCATTGAGACGGTTCGACAGGTGAATCCTGGTATTATCATCGAAGTCTTAGTACCGGACTTCAACGACAAGGACTGGGCGCTGGATCTGGTGATGAAAGCTCGACCTCATATTTTTAATCATAATCTTGAGACGGTGGCTCGCCTGACTCCTCTGGTGAGAAGCCGCGCAAAGTATGAACGTTCACTTTCCGTGTTAAAAAAGGCGAAAGAGATGGTCGCGGGGAAAGTGGCAACGAAGAGCGGAATCATGCTAGGTCTGGGGGAACGTGATGAGGAAATTGAGCAAGCGATGGATGATCTCCGAGCATCTGAGGTGACAGTTTTGACTCTTGGGCAATACCTCCGGCCGACGCCGATGCATCTTCCGGTAGTGGAGTATGTGAGTCCGGAAAAATTTGACCACTGGAAGGAGGTGGCGCTGGCAAAAGGTTTTCGCCATGTCGCGAGTGGACCGCTGGTGCGGAGTTCCTATCACGCCGCAGATTTCAAGCCGGAAGAGGATGTTCTCGAAGCAATAGAAATGGATCTCGCGAATGGGTGATTCCCGACTTAATTCCTTGATTGATAATCGTTTTATTTTTTTTCGTTTATTTGAAAATTTTTTCTGCTAAGAAAACCGCAGCTCGAGGTCATATTCCACGGTATTTGACAATATGTTGGTTGCACCTGAGAAGGCAGTTTTGTAGAAATATAATCAGTTGATAGATAACTACCACATTGAGGAAATGGTTCTACAATCCCAGCAGGTTGTAGTTTACCGGATGGTTGATGATGCAGGGCGCGAGTATGCGCTTTCACGCTTCATCTTGCCCAAGGATGTCCTCATTGCGCTGAACGATGGACGTTTTCCCCAATGCCTAAAGGAGCTCATGAGCATCTCTCATGGGTGCCTGCGCCCCGTGATCGATGGGGGTTTGGATCCAGTGGATCGCTCCCCATGGCTGGCGACTTATTGGTGGGAGGGTAAGCCTCTCCAAGACCGACTGCAGGATAAGGAGATTTCAGGCGATGATGTTCATCGGATCGAGGAACACGCAAGAGCAGTAATGGCGGGGGTTGGTCAATTTGCTTCATTTTTAAATTTTGACCCTGGGAAGATCGTAGCGGTGCAAGGATCCGCTGGTGAAGTGGTGGAAACATTTACCATCGATCTCTACCAATGGTTCCTCTCGTGGGCTACGGGACGGCCCCCGGCACCAGACCGGGAACCGAATCGCCAGTTATCAGGCCTCCTTTCCAAGATTCGCAAAAACATTGCGAGTCCACTTCCACGGAATACGACGCACGTTATTTCTCCTCCTCAGACCACGAGTATGAATTCTGGGATCATGCCAGTCGCCGGTCCGGTGACGGGAATGATCCGACCGGTCGCAACGAGTGCTGTCGGAACGGTCCAGCATGCAAAGCAGGCCAATGCCATGAAGCACAATCCTGACCCTCTTGCGGCCTATCGAAAGAAGGCGACGACTGGGCAAAAAGCAGGAGTCACGGCCGCAGTCCTCTTTATTGCAGCCGCGGTCGGGGGGATTGGATGGTTTGTGCTTCAAGAACGAAATACGAAGCAAGCAATCGCCAAAAAGCCAAAAGAGCAGAAGGTGGTCACTCCAAGTCCTGAGAAAAAGGTGGAGAAAATTTCTATTTTAGAACGACTGAGAAATAAAGCGGAGCTTGAACGAGCACAAGCGAAGAAAATCTCGGTGGATGAACCAGTTGTCCCCAAGGCAATTGTGCTCGAGGAAGGAGACGGACCGACCATTGTAGGAGTGCCTGATGAACCAGAGATTGAAGAGCCGCCTTCATCAGATCTCGTTCTCAATGACATTCAAAATGCAAAAAATCTCAAATCACCTGAAGCAATTGGAGCCAGACCTGACTATGAGAATATGGTCGAACTCTACTCTGAAGGGCAAATTCAGCTGAATTCGATTCAGAAAAAATGGGTGATTATCACCGGGAAGATTCAGTCTCAAATTGCGGAAGGGATCCAATTTGAAGGCCCTAGTAGGGTGATTGTGAAATTTGCGGAAGGAATTACGATTGATGCTGGAATTGGAGATACCGTTGAGATTATTGGCTGGGTCGATCCTAATGGAGGCAATCCGTTGATCTTCATGCAAAAAGCTGATGATTTAGATATTCTCGAGAAAGTGAAGCCGGGGCAAGAGCCTCTCGCCGTCTATGGAGTCGCAGACCAGAAGCGTCTGAAAAATTTGGCTGGAAACAACGTGACAGTGGTCGCTCGAGTGGTGGCTCTCTCTGATAACAAGGATCAGAATGATGGAGAAATCAGTCGCTTGCATTTGGTGTTTGCCGAGGGTGGAAATGGCTTTGCTGCTTCCGTAGAGCTGGCTGATCGTGAGGACGACATCGATCTGTCCTATCTCGAGCAATTCGTAGGCGAAGAGGTGCAGGTGCAGGGTCTCGTCGCAATTGCGCAAGCGTCAAAGCCGGAATTACTGATCGAAGTACGCCGCAAGGACCAGATCACTGTTCAGTGAAGGTGAAGGGATGAGTTTGGTTCGGCTGACACGCTACCACAGCACAGTCGCGCCTCTGATTTCTCAATTAAGGGAAGCTGCCGTTGATTTTGAGGCCTTTGAAAAACCGCTCATTCTTTGCGAATTGACCGATTGCCGTGCCACTTGCTGTCACGATGGAGCGGTGCTTTCCGAGGAAGAAGCTGATTTTATCCAAACAGAATCTCAGGGCGGAGTGATGACGACTGCGGACGGTCGTCTTAAAACAGAGACCGTCTCCACAAGTGAAAAAGAGCGAGCAGGCAACTTTCCGGCCCATTTTTCTAAAACGCGTTGTGTATTTCTCGACGAGAATCACCGTTGTGCTTGGCAACTCAGATCGATTGCGGAAAAGAAGCATCCTTGGTTTTATAAGCCAATCTCCTGCTGGATGCACCCAGTTCTGGTGAAGATGGTGAACGGGCGGCCACTCCTAACTGTGCTTGCTCCAGAGCACGATCCGGTGAAATTTGCGAGTTGCACTCCTTGTGGAGCTTTGGGTAAGGGCATTCAGCCAGCACGTGTGACCTTACACGGGGAACTCCAGATGCTTTCGCAACTTTCCGGGCGAGATTTTCTTCAGGAATTGAGTGCTCCGTCTCTTTGATTCATATAAATGAGTCAGCCTTTGCCCAGTTTTCGGAGATACTCGATCAGTCGGTCAATGTCTTTCTCGCTGAGAGCTTCGGAAAAGTTCGCCATGGGAATATGCTCGTACCCTTTCACGATTGCAGCTTGGGGTTTAACGATGGATTCGTAGATGTAGTCGGTATCAATGTGAATTGACAACGCTTTGCCTTGGCGGGTGATTTGTTGTTTCCGACCCCAGAGGTTTTTGAAGGTAGGGCCAATGAGTTGAGTGCCGTCAGTAGAGTGGCAGGATTGGCAGTAGCGGGTGTAAAGTTCTTCCCCAGTGAGTTGCGGTGTTTTTCTAACAAATGCCTTCTTCTTGGGTTTGAGTAGAATCTCTATTTGAGCTTCTGTTTGATGCTCAGGAATTTGAATGATTTTGGAGTTGGTCCAAGTGAGTCCTTTGCCGAGAGAGACCTTTTGATGCAGATTCTTCTCAAGGTGATACCAAACTGGGCTGGAGAGCGGGAGGGGGAAATGGAGCTGAATCAGGACGCGGTGCTTTTCTGGTGAGGTCACCCTTTGTTCGACGAGAAGTTCATCGACTTGATATTGGAACGTAGGTTCTCCGGTTTTGCTATTTCTTAAATATCCTAGGAACTGGATTTTCTGCGGAAGATTTTGAGGCGCTCCGATTCTCAGCGGAGGGAGGCTTTTTTTATGAGAGTGGAGGAGGGGAAAAGGGAGGCCAAGAATCTGGGAGCGATGGCCGCCTCGCCCGGTCGTTTCGCCTCGGAAGTCGAGGAACTCGCCAAACCATGCGTATTCAGGAGCGCAGTGCACTGCATTGAAGGCGTAGTTGAATCCATTGGGGTGACCTACGGCGATCATGCGAGTTGATGATCCTGGAAGGATACTTCTTTGCACGACCACTTGCTCTTGGACCGTGATGTCCGTCGGTTCGGCCGCCTGGAGAAAGGTGGAGTGAAAGAGGAGAGAAAAGAAAAGGAGAGATCTCATGGGGCGAGCCGGTTTAAGGTGTAATATCCATAGTTGTTTTCCAGTGTGAGTCCGGCATCTGTCTCTAAGACGGGGAGCTGAATCTGGTAAATACGTTCAGCTTGGAGCGGGAGAGTGAGGGTTAAGGTTTTGCGGTCTTGGGACAGATTCAGTTCATCGATGGCGATTGCTTGCTCATCGATTGGCTCCGAGCCATAGACTTCCCAATAATTATAAAAGAATGATGAGACTGAGATTGAGGCGGGAGAAATGGGATCAGGGGAAAGAGCCTGCGTGAAGTGAATCTTGAAACCAGTGGGCGTGAGTTCGATCCGATGCATCTCGAAAGGTTCCTTGAGAGGATCGTATTTGATCATCTCCAGAGCAGGTGCCCCTGCAGTCCAGCCACGACCGACAGAACCAACCCAGAGATTACCAGCGGGATCAAAGGCGGTGGAGTACGACGCGCTGCTCAAAGGACGGAGGAAAGGAAAGGCCGCTCCTTGATATGCTCCCGCAACTTTTTCTAAGGCGACTCTAATGACACTTCGATGAGATATATCTGCAATGAATGCTTGTCCGCCGAAGGGACCAAACCCTTTTTCGGGGGCGAAGGATGGGTGTCCAGGGGAGTTCGTGAGATCATTGTGAGCGAGCCAGACTGATGGGAGTTTTCGCTCTTTGGTAAATGCCTCACGGTTGAGAGGAGGGACTGTTTTTGGGATGTTCCCAACGGTCTTATAGGTGAGGGTTTGAGGAGTGAGTCCATAGCTTGGCCGATCCCAAAGAGAGGCGGGATGCCCAAGGAAATCACCCTCTTCGACATGGGTGAGATAGGAGGAGGCCACCCAGTCTCCCTGATTGTCCGTAACGAAGAGCTCATCTTTGGCATTGATACCAATGCCGGCAGGAGATCTCAGGCCGCAGGCAAATGGGATGAAGCGTCCTGATGAGAGATCGTGTTTTAGAACCCAGCCCCGGTAACCCAGAGCGGAACTCATTTGATTTTTCTTTTGTTTCGGTTCTGCGAGGTGTTGACCGTGAGAGGCGAGACCGGTGGTGAAAAACATGTCGCCTCTTTGATTGATCCGCGGGCCATAGGCGAATTCGTGATAGTGGCCGCTGAAGCGGAAGCGGTCTTCGATCGTTTGGTATCGATCTGCTCGCCCATCATTATTGAGATCGGTGAGAAGAGTGAGCTCGGGCTTTTGCATCACATACACTCCGTCACCTTTAGGAGAAATACGGATGCCGTTGGCTTCGTGCAGGCCTTCGGCAAAGAGAGACCACTGTCCTTGGTGACGTCGCCAGATGATCCCGTTGCGAGTGGAGACGTAGACATCCCCATTTGGTGCAAAATCAAGATCAGTCGGTTCGAAGCGGAATGGTTTCGGCGGTTGAGGGATTGCTTGAACTTCTACCTGGTACCCGTGTGGGGTCGTGGGAGTCTGTTTTTTACGAACGAACGTGATGGAGAAGTCCGTTTGATTGGGGAAGAGGTTTTTGAGTTTGTTCCGCTGATTGGGTTGACCGTTGGTGGTGACTCTTCGGAAATCGACCTGAGTCAGCCAGTAGTTGAGATAGCGTTTGCTTTGAGCGCTCGGTTTGATTTTAAAGTGGATGCGCTGGATGGTGTCGGAAGCGATTTCGAGAGATTCTTCGACTTGCCAGTGCATTCCCGAGGGAGGGTCGTCCAAGCGGTAGCGCATCCAGACGGTTTGATCCCGAATTTCATAGCCTAGCCATTTGTGAATGAGTGGGCGACGTTTTCTTTCTCCGTAGCTCCAAGGTTTTCGATTCAGGGAAAATGACTGAAGCTCTTCTTGATTTGGTTTGAATTCGCCTGCGGAGGTTTCCCAACCGAAGCGGCCTTTCCAGAAACCGCGCACGACCAGCATATTCGGATTATACAGGAAATGATTTCCGCTCGGAGACCCGACTGCAATGAGAGGGAGCTTATCTGGGCCTTGGGGAATTTCTCGAATGAGAAGTTCGGTGTGGACCGAAATTTCTTTCTCATTCGGAGAAATGCGAGGCGGTTCTTCTTGGGCAAGAAGAGGTCCGCCAAGAAAAAGAATGGCTGCAAAGGAAATCTTTATTGAGGGATTAAAAAGAAAGCGAAAGTCAGCCATTGCCCTGTTATTTAGATGACTTTTTCTCCTGATAAGGTTGCCCCTGGTCATAGTCACCCAGTCGTCTCACCCAGATATTACGGTATTCGATCGGGTCATTGTGATATTGTAATCGAATCGGGGCATCTTTGGCATGGGATGGTTTGTGAGGACGGACTTTTTTATGAGTCGTCGGTCCGTGATAAGCTCGGTGTGCATGAATGACGACGCCATTGTGGATGACGGTCAGGTAAGCGGGTGCGATGAGCTGATCACCCTCAAACTTTGGTTTCCGGAAAATAATGTCATAGCTTTGCCATTCGCCTTGCTTTGAGGTGGCATTGACGAGGGGTGGGGTCTGGCCATACATCGCTCCGGCACTCCCGTCTGGGTAGGTGAGGTTGTTATGGCTTTGCAGGATTTGAACTTCGTAAGCGCTGTTCAGGAAGATTCCGCTATTTCCACCTTTTTGGCCATTGACCCTTCTTTTCGCGGGTACTCGCCATTCCAAATGAACTTGTATGTCGCCAAATGATTCATTCGTTTGGATCGCTCCTCCCGCAGCGACTAAAATCCCATCTTTAATGACGAATTTGTCTTTTTGTTTCCAGGCGTCCAGTGAGGAGCCATCGAAGAGGATCACGGCATCTGCTGGCGGAGGAGAAACGACCGCGCCCTTTGTCTTCACGGCTGGAGGAATTGGCCGAGTGCCGTCATGGACGACATAAGGAGAATTTGGGATCTGGGGAGTCTCAGGCTTTTTGCCAATTTCAGCCGCAAAACTCATCGAAGTCGTTGAGATGAGTGAGCTTGCCAGCACGATGTGTTTTAGTTTTATCATCATTGTCTTTCTACGAAATCTGGATTTCTCTTCTTTCGCTAGTAAAAAGTAAGAAACCTTTTGAAATCATGCCGTGCCAGCCTCGCGAATTTTGTAAAATACATGAGGGATGAGGTCTGCCGTTGATCTTTGGTTTGTCCATTCTGCCATTCTGCATTGCGAGGAAGGTAAGAATCATGCTCTGGTGGTTGAGGGGAAATTGAGATGACTGCAATTTATTTGATGAATTATAATGGAGTAAATCCGTCTTATTGGTTTTTTATATTTCCGTGAAGGAACTTTGGGACATTGCGATACAAGCTCATAACTTGCCTCTGACATTTGCGGTGGGGCTTTGCATGCTTTATTGGCTCACGTGTATTGTGGGCATTGTAGGAGTCGATAGTCTTGATCTTGATTTGGATATGGATGGCGACCTCGATGGGGATGTCTCGTCGGTTCCCACTCCAATTGCTTCATTCTTGCGTTTTGTGAATGCGGTTGATGTTCCGTTGATGGCGGTCCTCTCCTTTCTTTCGGTCTATATGTGGGTGCTCTCGATGATGGGGAACTACTATTTCAATCCTGAGCACAAAGACGTTCTAGTGATGGCCATTTTTGCCGGAGCTTTTGTCGTGGGAGTCATCCTCACCAAGATAACAACCGCTCCACTTGTTCCGGTGTTTCGAAAAATGAACGAGCTTGAAATGGCAGAGCCAGCGGTCGGGGGAGTCGGTATCGTGATTTCAAAGCAGGTTGACCAACAATACGGTCAAGTCGAACAGAAGAGAAAAGAAGGAGCACCCGCGATACTCAACTGTCGCATTAGTTCCGATGAACCTATTTTGCGAGGATCAGAAGTGGCGATCGTTTCTTATGATCAGGAAAATGGCACTTACCTCGTACGAGCACTTTAATTTTAAAACAAAAAAACCTTAAAAATGAATATTATCAATACCTTAGCGTTATCTTCAGGGCCCTCTTGGATTTGGGCCATCCTTATCCCTGCAATTGTCATTGTAGTGGGAGTGTTTGCTCTTATTTTAATGTTCTACCGTAAGGTGGAAAAGGGAACGACTCTCGTGGTGACAGGTTTGCCTAAAACAAAAGTCATCTTTAATGGTGGTACGGTCATCCCTCTTTTTAATCGAGCGGAGTTAATGGATATTTCGGTGAAACGAATCGAGCTTGATCGAACCGGTAAAAACGGTCTCATTTGTAAGGATAACATGCGGGCTGATATCAAGGTCGCTTTCTTCGTGCGGGTGAACAATGTGGAAGATGATGTCCTTCGGGTGGCTGAGTCCATTGGCTGTGAGCGCGCTTCTTCGGAAGAGGAAATTCGAGCTCTCTTCGATGCGAAATTCTCAGAAGCTCTCAAAACGGTTGGAAAGCGTTTTATTTTTACCGAACTCTATGAAGAACGGGATACTTTCCGTGATGAAATGCTCAAAGTGATTGGAACTGATCTCAATGGGTTCGTTCTTGATGATGCGGCGATTGATTATCTTGAACAAACTCCGTTGGAATCTCTTGATCCTGATAACATTCTCGATTCCGAAGGGATTAAAAAGATTACCGAACTCACGGCGGCTCAAGCGAAACTTGCTAACAATATTCAGCGCGACAAAGAAAAGGTCATTAAGCAACAGGATGTGGAAGCCCGCGAAGCGATTCTTGAGCTAGAACGGCAATTGAAAGAGACCGAAGCCAAGCAAAAGCGAGAAGTGGAAACGGTCCAGTTTCGCGAAAATGCGGAGGCTGAAAAGGTCAAAGAAGAGGAACGTCAGAAAGCGGAGCAGGCGCGCATTGCTGCGGAAGAAGAGATTCAAATTTCGGAAGAGAATAAGCAACGCCAAGTGCTCGTGGCTCTTCGAAACAAAGAGCGCACCGATGGAGTCGAACTCGAACGAGTCGAGCGTGAACGTATGCTTGAGGAGATCGAACGGAAGCGCGTGACCGAGCTCAAATCGATCGAGGCTGAAAAAGCAGTCGAGGTGCAGAAAAAAGAAATTCAAGATGTCATTCGTGAGCGAGTGGCGGTGGAGAAGACCGTGGTCGAAGAACAGCAGCGGATCAAAGATGCGGAAGAATTTGCGACCGCAGATCGTTTCAAGCAGGTGACTGTGACGACGGCTGAGGCCAATGCGGAGGAAGCCCTTATCAAGCAGATCAAGGAAGCCGAAGCGCGGAAAGAAGCCGCTCAACTTCGTGCCGACGAAGATGCTTATACCGTTCTCAAAGAAGCGGAAGCGGCCAAGACGGCTTCCGAACTGCGTGCTGCCGAGCGGGTCATTCAAGCCGAAGCAGAAGAAACAGCCTCTGAAAAAGAAGCCGCAGCCAAGAAGATGATTGCTGATGCAATTGTGAAAGAAAGTGCGGCGACTGGACTCGGAGAAGCGGAAGTTCTTCGCGCTAAAGGAGAAGCTGATGCGAAAGCCATCGAGCAGAAGGCTGCCGCGATGAAGCTCTTTGAAGAGGCGGGACAGGAACACGAAGAGTTTAAACTTGAACTCGATAAGAAGAAGGCGGTCGAACTTGCTGAGATTGACGTTCAGCGTCAGATTGCAGAACAGCAGGCCGTCGTGGTGGGAGAGGCCCTTAAGTCTGCTAATATCGATATCGTCGGAGGGGAAACGCAATTCTTTGATCGGATCACCAATGCCATTACAACCGGGAAAGTCGTTGATCGAACAGTCTCTAACAGCGAGGTTCTCGATGATGTTAAAGAAACCTTTTTCAATGGAGACCCAGAATATTTCAAGAGCCAGTTAGGTCATTGGATTACGGAATTTGGAGTCTCTACGGAAGATGTGAAAAATCTCAGCATCTCTGCTCTGTTAGGGAATCTGATTGGCACGGAGACTGGTGAAAAACGTCAGAAACTCATCGGAATGCTCGGCGCGGCTGACAGGTTTGGAGTCAGCGGAATGAAGGCGACTGATCTGATAAAGAAGATCGGTTAAGAGGTGGATCATAAAAAAGCCTCACTAGGAATTCGTGAAAATTCGCGAAGAATGGTGGCTGCAAACGCCACTTCCAAAGAGTTAAGATGTCCGAAGAAAAACAACAATTAGAAGGCGGTGCTTACGAAGTGATTCGGGCGCGTCTTGAGAAGGGGGCGACTGATCTTCAGTCTCGACTCAATTCACTCAATGCCGAACGCCAGGAGGTGTTCGGCTCCGTCGAGACGGCGCTAGTATCTACGGAACGTGTTTCGACCGAGAACAATTGTGTGCCTCGTGACATCATTGCGGTGGGGCATAATCGCTTCCTCTTTGGATATAATATCCAGTTTGGGCTCAAAGCAACGACGGCGCCCGAGGATGTCTTTGCTGGTTATGATTATGACCCTAGCTCGCATTCTTTCAGTCCGGTTACTCTTTCGGAAATCATTGGGGGTTCTGCTTTTGAGAACGATTTCGCGTATCTCTATAAATACTACAAAACAACGGTTTTTCTAAAATTCATGCGTATCGGTCCGCATCTCTATATGGGAATGCAGGTTGGTAAAACGATCTCTGATCTCAAGGCCTTCAAGTGGCTCATGAAAGGAGACGGAACGTTGGAATATCTGGGAAACCGGTTTGACCATGAATACAAATTTCCTCCACAACAGGAATTTGAGTGGAAGCGAGCTCATCGTGATATGCAGCGCTCGGGTGAGCACCCACATATTTCGATCGAAGATCGGGTCTTTGTAGAAACAGTCGGAGGAGACCTTACGGTAAAGATTGAGGATAATACCTCATCAGGTGCTGGTATTTACGCCGAGCCCGTCACTGAGATTGATCAGTCTCTTGATGATGCTGAGATTCTGTATGCCATCGTAGGGCCACTCATTCTCTTGAAAATTCTCCCGTATCGGGAAGAAGACCATCGTTATCTTGTTTATAATGAGAAAACGCACCGCGTTCATCGGGTTGATGCGATTGGACATTCCTGTGTCCTGCTCCCGGATGAACAGGGGCTCATTTTCTCGAATGGCTACCTTCTTTTGACGGGGGAGGCTAAAATTTTTGAAACTGATCTCACGGATATGCGTTTTGAGCGCCGTGTCGTCAGTGCGAATGGGGAGGATACGCTCTTTGTTTTTTATAATCGAGCGTCCGGGGACTATGTTCTGCTCAGCTATAATATGATCTCTCAATCGGTGGAGACTCCGGTTGTCTGTAATGGTTACTCCCTCTTTCCTGATGGACGGATGATTCTTTTCCGAACGGAGGAAGAACCTTCAAAGCATCACGCACTCCAAATATGGCAAACCTCGTATTTGAGCGATGAAGTCGCTTCTCGTCAGGCTTCGAATAGCGAATCGCTTCTTTTTAGAATTGGTAATAGTGAATTGGTTCGGGGGATGGCAGAATGCCGAGAGATTCTCATTCTCCTTCGGAAAGAGGATGATTATGGTGACCTCTATCATGATCTCTCTAAGAAATCCGGAGACATCATCGATTCCTATTTTTGGCTCTCTCAGGAAGAGGCTGGGAAGTTAGCAGAGCCTCTTCAGGATATCAAAGGTGCGGCCACTGCGGCCATTGATGAATTTGAAAAAGTCCAAGCCTTGCGGCGGTCAACCAAAGAGAGGACGGTAAATGTAAGGCAGGCGGTGGAGAAGCTTCTCAAAGAAGTCAAACTGTCTCCTGCTGATGATATTTTTGGGTTTGTTCACCATCTTGCGGAGTTGCGCAAGCTGCGCGGAGAGGTCATCGGTCTGAGGGATCTTCGTTATGTGGACTCCGAACTAGTAGACTCTCTCGATCACAAGGTCGCAGAAGCTGCCGAAAACACGGCAAACAAAACTGTCACCTTTTTGCTGAAGCCAGAGTCTCTTGATCCTTACCGGAAGAAAGTGGAAGAGCAGGCGGATCGAGTGCCAAAGCTGGGCAAGGTGATTGATGCGGATGCGATCGCTGACGGTCTCGATCAGGCGGGCATGGAGCTAGAAATGCTGATTGATGTCGTCGGGAATCTTAAAATTGAAGATGCCACCCAAAGTACGGCAATCATTGATAGTGTCTCGGGGATTTATTCTACCCTCAATGGAGTCCGCTCGGAGCTTAAAAATAAGCGCAAGGAGTTAGCGAAAGGGGAAGGAGTCGCTCAGTTTGGGGCACAGATGAAGCTGTTAGGCCAAGCGGTGGTAAATTTTCTCGACCTCTGTGATACGCCTTCTAAGTGTGAAGAGTATCTCACAAAGGTCATGGTTCAGCTCGAGGAGCTGGAAGGAAATTTTGCCGAGTTTGACGAATACGTCGATGAACTTTCCTCCAAGCGGGAGGAAATTTATGAAGCATTTGAGGGGCGGAAACAAGCACTCGTAGAAAAGCGAAATCGCCGAGCAAATCAACTGGTCAAATCAGCGGAACGCATTCTGAGTGGAATTAAGAATCGTCTGGAAGGATTCTCCGAAATTAATGAAATCAATGGCTACTTTGCCGGTGATCTCATGATTGAAAAAGTGCGCGATATCATCGCGGAGCTTTCAGAAATGGGTGATGCGGTGAAGGGGGATGATATTCAGACCCGTCTGAAAACGACTCGTGATGATGCGGTGCGCGCGCTCAAGGATCGTAAGGAGTTGTTTGTTGATGGTCAGGCGATTATTAAATTCGGGAAACATCATTTCTCCGTTAATGAGCAAGAGCTGGAGTTGAGCATTGTTCCTCGGGAAGGGGAGATGTGCTATCATCTGAGCGGAACAAATTTCTTTGAACCAGTGCGTGATGAAGTGTTCCTCGCGACGGAGGAGGTTTGGAATCAAGAGGTCATTAGTGAGACTAAGAAAGTCTATCGTTCCGAGTATCTTGCGTATCAATTCATCAAAAATGGAGCTTCTGATTTACAGAAATTCATGCAACCCCGCTATGCCGAAGGCTATCTCAAGGGAGTGCATGACCTCGACGCGGAAAAGATCATCTCTGCTCTCCGGCCAATGCATGAAAAGGCTGGCTTGCTTCGCTTCAGCCCCCGAGTCCGGGGAACCGCTCTACTCGCTTGGCATTTATGGGGAGAGGGAGACGATGAGAAAAAGGAAAGCCTGCTCGGGCGGTTGAAAGCACATGGGCAGAAAAAGAAAATTTTTGGTTCGAATGAGTATGCTGAACATCAGCGCGATACCTTCGTCCGGGAGATGGAAGGTCACTTTGATGAAGAGCAGAGTGAGTATCTATATGAAGAGCTTTCTGGAGATGATTCCTTTGCCGTTTCCCAAGAAGCGGCGGATCTCTACAAACGCTTCAAAAGTGAACTCTTATCTAAGAGAGCTGAGACCGCTTTTGGGGAGGCCCTAGCGCCATTTCCACAGGATCTTGAGAATCGTTATGCAGTTGCCTTGGACTGGTTGGCCGCCTTTTCAAATGAAGAGCTCATTTACGAAGTGGCGTTCTGGCTCGCCTTCGGACCTTTTGAGGAACGTTGGGTACAGTCCGTTCACCTGACGGCTGAGGTCGAGGGCTTGAAAGGTTCTCACCCTCGTATTCAGGATAACCGCCTTTCTCTCCAGTATCATGAGTTTATGGAGCGTCTCTCCTTATTCGATAAAAGCGAAGTTCCCACCTATCGAGCTTACCTTGATTCTAAACAAACCCTAGTCGAGACCAAGAAACATGACATGCGGCTTGATGAATTCAAACCGCGCGTGATGTCTGCCTTTGTGCGCAATCGCCTGATCAATGAAGTGTACCTTCCCATGGTGGGTGACAATCTTGCCAAGCAGATGGGAACTGCCGGAGGCGATACTCGCACCGATCGTATGGGTCTCCTCCTCCTGATTTCGCCGCCTGGTTATGGAAAAACCACT
>CALGLJ010000178.1 GCA_937930235.1 uncultured Verrucomicrobiales bacterium
TAATTTTTATGCCGGGCATTTTTTGAGAAAAAATCCCAGTAAATCTTTTATTTTCAATGGCTTTATGGCGAGGAAGCGAGAATTATCTTGGCGCAGAAAAAATCGTAATGGTGGGGTCGTAGGCGTCATTCTGTCGGTTAAAAGAACTCACCCACGTCGTTCTGGGACTCAAATTAAATTATGCCTTGCGTGAATGACACCAGCTTAAGCGGCCTTACTTTTTCCGGTAAGCATTCTTCCGAGTGTCTTTCTCTTTATTTTTCTGAAGGTTGACCAAATTCCTGCACGAGATCGATCGCGGCTCGGGGCCGCTCTCCTCTCTTCCAATACTTCACCGCGAGCACATTTTCTCCCACCCTCAGCATCTTCTTCACATTATCCGGCAGTCGAATCGCCCCCCCATTTCTCTGAGATAATATCTTCTTCATGTCTAAGATCTCATTGAGAAAAATCCCATTTAGGTAGATATCACATCCCACTTCTTTGACTGAGATTTTTAAAATCAGCTCACGTGGGAGTCGAGCAAGCGAAAAGATCTGCCGCGTATAGAAACCCTCCTTCCAAAAGCGCAACTCTTCACCAGAACGAGAAAGAAACGTCATCTTCCGTGAGGCCCAAGCCTCATCATCAAAGTGTAGATCTACCCAGCCATCTTCTGGCTCCCCCACATGCCACAAGCCTTCTATCTGGGAATCGACCAATTTTTGCTCGATCCTCTCAGGCACCAAGCGCCGCAACTGATCGGCCCACTTCGTCGTCACCAATTCACGGAAAAGAGAATCGGCCTGCTGGAAGTCGCCAACTCGATAAAGAGCATTCACTCGCTTCACCAACCACTGCGGATGAGCCGAGTCGTAGTCATGCGCCTCGGCATATCTCGCCGCCGCTTTCTGCCACATTTGAAGCCCGTCATACCAAGCTGCGATCACCCCCGTCGCCTCAGCATTCTTCATATTCCGATCCAGAATTGACGACAAACAACGCCAACTCTCATGCACTTCCCCTTGCTTCTGAAAATGACTAGCAAGCTGGGAAATGATGCGGTGCTTGCTCGGCAGTAATTCGTAAGCCTCCAAGGTAACATCCTTTGCCATCGCCAAATCCCCCACGGCGAGAGCGCGCTTTTGCAGGTCAGAGTATTCACGAAAAAGCATCTCTTTGTCGGAAACCCCCTCCTTGGCACGAAGGACTTTGAGCGCGCGACGTTGCCAGCTCATCGACAGCTCTTCGTCCAACGACTTGGCCGATAAGGCGGCTTGCTGAAGCAAGGAAAGGCTTGGATTTTCCATCTCAGCCAAGACTTTTCGATAAAGCGAAACCGCTTCTTTATGACGACCATGACTCGCAAAAATCGTCGCCAAAACAGCCTGCTCATCTGGGCCATCTTTCACTCTTTCGAGATGAGCAAAACAACGCGCTACCAAAGTGTCATTCTTCTCCTTCATCGCCACATCCAAGATCGCTAGCACCGCATCGCCATTCCGCTCCTCCAGCTTCTCAGCGAGTTTCTCATAGGCCGCCACCACCTTCCGCCAACTTTGATTCGCCACCTGCTCACGGCCTAGAAAATGAGCGACCGCTCTCGAAATCACCATCGGGCGCCCCACCTTCGCATCAGCGATTAAAATTTCACCAATCCGCTGAACAAGATCGGGGCGACCTTCATTAGAAAGTAAAATACCAGGCAGCACGATGCGTTCGATCGCCACTTTCTGGTAATCTGGAAACTCCAGCAAGCTCACCCAAACCTGTGGATCGTAACAATTCCGAACTACGGACAAAAGGTATGGTGAGTCCGGCCATTCCTTCATGAACTCCTCGACTCTCGAGAGTTGCAATCCATAGCCTGTCATCCGCATTTTCACATCCTGATAGTGTCTCAAAAAAGCACAACTGACGTCGCTCACCTTCGTGGCATTTGTCGCCATCGACAGAAAGACATGATCGAACTCCGCCTCACTACCACGCATCCATTTTAAGGCTTCATTGCGTTGCTTCGAGCTAGCCGTCAGCACCCCTCTTTTTAAATTAGCCAGCACGATGTAGCGCTGCCACTCTTCCCGCTTCGCATCATCATTCTTAGCAAGTTTGGCCAATTTCCCCTCATAATAAGCCGCCTTACGCAGAGGAAGATCTAAGACCACTAAACCATCGAGATCTATCGAAAAAAGGGCTTTAGTCACTTCAACTTCCACCGCCTCATAGCTCAGCTCTTCGCCCGAATCACTCGTCATGATGACGGACTCACCCTCATACTGGAATTCGCGTGAACTCAACTCCTTCTCCCCTTCCCACTCACTCACCTCTAAAAGCAACCCACGATCAGAAATCACCATCAGTATCTTCCGTGACTCTCTCTCTGGATCCACCAGCTCAATCGTGAAACTCGCCTCTTCCTCCTCCACTAAAGTCACGATCCAACGCGCCTCCAGTTCCTCTAAACTCGGCGGCCAATGTGGCACCTTAGCTTGAATCACCCCTCGATTCGTCGGGGTAAGTGGTCGCTTCGTGGCAAAGCCCAGCTCACGATAAATGTGATACCAGCTCTCGCCGTCAGTCACGGTATCTTCATCAAGATAAACCGCGACCTTGGCATGCCCCTTGATCTCTCCTTCGGGCGTAATGATTCCTTCCGCGAGGCGCACCGCCTTACGCTGTCTCTCGGCGGAACGGATCAGTTCAGCTGCCTCTACCGTGACTTCTCCCCGCTTCTCCCGACCAAACTTCATCTCCACTGCGCTGATTCGATCTTCCTCAGAAGTCGCCAAAGCAGGGATTAAATCGATCAAGCGGTCAATCGTCAGCCTCTTGAAATGATCCTTCCCATTATGACGTTCATGACCAAAATCCACCCTGCGGCCAAATGAAGACGTCTCCAGTCCATCCACTCTATCAACCTTTAGACTCAATTTTTTTCTCCGATTGAGCCGGGTCAACCCTCTTTCCCGCGCGCCCACTTTATCATTCGCGAATCGCCCTCCTCCCCCGCTACCGCCAAGCGCCCCTTTAATCTCCCAAGCTCCATCGACATTATTTAACAGACGTGCTCGCGTATGATCATAAGCCGCTCGGAAATAGTCAGACTTAATCGCTGCACAACGCTCCAACCAACGACGAGCAGCCTTACTATATGGATCCACGCGGAGGACCTTCTTAAACTCCTCTTCAGCCTGATCATAAAGCCCTAAATTATAGAAGCCTTCTCCTTTATAGAGGGAACGCCGTACTTGATCAGGCGAGTTCCTAAGATCAAGCTTAGGCCCGTGAGGAGGCAAGAGCGATTGCAGAATCTCTTCTACCGTATTCGGATCCAGCACAACCGCCTTCTCAGACTCCTCTTTCTCGATCTGCCAAGCTCCGCCATACCAATGTAAGGGCTCACGCACCACCTCGATCTTCTCCGGCGCTGGATATGCGGCCCAATGATCTTCGCGCCCTTTCTCAACCTTATATTTTCGATACATCGCATCATCTTCCAGCACAATGAGACTGGTGAACGGAGTCGCGACATAGTGCTTCTTGGAAAGTCTCACGATCTCCGCACGATGACCCTCACCTTCCTTCAAAAGCTCTTCTAAATGCCGCTGCGCCCAGAACCTCGGGATGAAAGTCGCGTTCTCTTGCTTAGGCTCTAAGGAAACCACTTTCTCCCAAATTTCTCCCTCCAGCTCACCTCGCAAAATAAACTCTTCAGGCAAGTCTTTCTCACTGGCCATCACAAGCGTCAAGGCCTCACCTGCCGCTAAGGTGCTGCGATCACCATAAGCCCTCACTCCTTCCGCAAGTTCCCAACTCAAGTTGGTCAAACGGGGTGTATTTAGCGAAGCCAGCAGATCAAAAACGCGCCAATTTAAATCCTCATTCGGATTCATGAGATAAACCCCTCCGCCCGTGACATCCGCCGCTTCGCGTAAAAAACTCAAGTCAGCTTTCTTCCCCACTGCGATCCCAAAGAAAGGCAATTCGTCATCAAGCAAGGCAGACAACTCCCGAGTCACCAGGACACCATCAGTCGCCAGCCCATCACCGAGATAGAGGAGATGAGGATTGCTCGCTCCTGATTCCGCGATCCAATCCTTCATGGCTTTGATCCCTTCTGCAAAGTTGGTTCCACCAATTCTTACCGCTTGTTTCATTGCCTGCACCGCTTCCGAGGCCTTTTCATCGCGTAAGGAAACTGGAGCTTCCATCAAGCGCTCAGTATCGATATTGAAATTCGCCATCGCGACTAAATCCTCATCATCAGCCTCCGCCAATAAACGCTCCACAATATGAGCTTGCGCCAGCAACTCAGTCTGCGAGCGCGAAGCCGAAGTATCATTCAGAATAAACCACTGGCGTGGCTCCACCTTCACAAGCCCTTTCAACTTTGGGCGAATGCGAGCATGCAGATACTTCTCTTCTTCCCCTTTCAGCACCGCTGTCTCCACCCAGTCGAGATCTTCTTCTTTCGGGATCAACTTTAGCAAAAGATCCTGATCCGGCTTTTCATTTTCAGCCTGATACGAAAGCACCATGTCGCCCTCTTCCACGCTCTTCACAAATTCATGCGTGCTCGACTTCGCCTCATAAAGTGCCTCACCATTCTTGATCCTTACCTTAATTTCCACCTTACCCGCAGCATTCTGGGTGTGATCCATCGGCAGCCAGTAGCGCAAGGTTTGGTAGAGTTCATCGACACTCTGAGTGAAGCTCAAAAAGAGCCGTTTCTCTTGCCGTCCTTCTAAGGGGAAAATACGTAACTTATAGAGATTCCCTTCCAACTGCTCCAACAAGGCGGGATCGCGATTCTCATACTTGATGTCATTATAAATCTCCTGCCCGCGATGACGCTCCACCATTCCTCCTTCATTGCGCACCCCATTGACATACATCGCTAAGCGAGAAACCGCCGCCCCTGGAGGGAGAGGGAAATAAAACGTTCCTTCCGTATTCGAATGATAGTGATTGAAAAAAGTCTGATCAATCGTGGTTCGAGCCACGCCATTCTCGATGAAGACATCCACGACATACTTCCTCAAACTCAGTCTCGTTTCCTGCCCCTGTGGGTCCACCGCCAGCAATCCAGTTCTCGAGCGCTCTAGCAAACGCCATTCTTCATCTGCATGCATCGCATCGCGCGCCCAACTCACGAGGTGAGACAGACGCTGAGCAGCCTGACGAGTCACGCGATTCCTCGTCAGCACCCCCTCTTCTCCCCGCACCAGCTCCACCTCTTCCTCAACAGCATTCACTAACTTCACCCGCCCCTGCGCGACCGACACCTTAGTGTCAGACTTCTCACTCGTGACTAAAAATCGAGTTCCCAGAGCCAATGCCTTCCCCTGGGCGGTCAAAACCTCCAAAGGAGCATCCGCCTTTGCCACCATCAGGTAGAGCGAACCACTTTCTAACTCCAATTGACGAGGAGCCACCTCGACAAAGCGGGTTCCTTTTTCCGCAATCGCCACCGAGCCATCACGCAGCTCGATCCGTTTCGGCTTCTCATTTACTTCATACCTCCGCTCTTCAACTTTCTCCGGTGAAATAATGACATCAGTTGTCAGAATCGGAACTTCTTCACCATGCGCCCATTTCACCGACTGAGGTTTCTTGATCAGAAACAAAAATCCTAACAAGGCAATCATCGCTGCGGCCGCTCCGGTCATCAAGAGAGGCCATTTTGAAACCCCTTTGGCATTCTTTTTCTTTAAACTGGCCTGTTTCTCGACCAGAGACTCAAAGATTCTCTCCTTTGATAATTCATCTAGCACCGGAGGAAGGTTCTCTTCACAAATTAATTGAGAGAGATTATCCTCGAAGTGATCTTGCTGAGAATTGCGTTCCTGATTTTTCATGACGGTAAATTGGGGTCAGAGAGAGTTTGAAAAGTATGTTTAAAAGCAGCGCGAGCCCGCCGGAGAAGCGCCTTAATCGAATCAATCGTGGCTCCCCGAGACTCCGCAATGGCCTCCAACGATTCACGATCAAGATACTTCGCATCGAGCACTTCACGGTAATGATCCGGGAGCGTCGCCAAGGTCATAGAGACCAACTCCTTCGTCTCATCACGGGCCAAAATTTCTTCCGAAAGAGCCAGCTCATCGACTTGCGAAAATTGCCGCGCCAAGGATTCGTCCACCCGCGTCCATAAATCCTCTAAGAAAATCTCACGTCGTGAATTCTTGAGATGATCGCGAATGAGATTGCGTGAAGTCACCCGCAGCCAGGCCGCCATCGTTCCCCGCCCAGGGTCAAAATTCTCGATATCTTCCAAAGCTCGCTCAAAAGTCGCCTGCGTAACATCATTCGCCGCCTGCACATCATTCCCCACGCGATAGTAAATAAAACCATAGAGCCCATCCACATGATCTCTAAACCAAGACTGCAAGGCGACTTGATCACCACTACGGATCTTCGATAAATTTGATCTTACTTCTGTCCCCACAACTAAATGTGTCCAAAATCACTCCAAAAGTGTCACATTTTTTTTGCCGACTCTGTTTTTCTCATCCGAGCAACCTCATCTGAATGATCTCCCCAATATTTTCACGTCACATATTTAAGCAAGGCATGAATTAAAGAAAATGAGCTGCAATCCCTATATTTCCGGTGGTTTAAATTGAATCGGGAAGCATTGGTGGAGCCGTAGAGGTATCATTAAAATGATGTCTGTGATATAAATTGCTTCAGCAAAAAAATCCCCACCCTGAAGCACCTTCGGGGTGAGGATTTTTAGTCACACTACCACACGAAAATCATTCCTCTCGGACCGATAAGCGCCAAAACGGTTCCAGTTGGCCCGAGGTTAAGTCCAGACGCACCGAACGTTCCCCTTCTTGAGGAAGAGGATTTAGGGACCCCGACCACCCGGCGGCATTTCGCTGCATCCGGGTGATCCAGGTTTCTAAATCTTGGCTCGAGTGAATTTCGTACACGAGACCTTCTCTCAATTCCTCTGGTAACATCCACTCAAGGAAGACTCCACTCTCACCCACGTCTATCTGGGGGTAAAAAGGAGCTAAACTCGCACGCTCATCTTTGTCTGGCCTCAGCTGGTAAGCGTAAGCCATTAAATTAACCACACCATCACCATTCGGATCAGCAAGATCCGCTGCCGCTCCGGCATTATCACGAGTCCCAAAATATCGTGCCCGCCACGCTTCATGAACCGAACCTTCTTCCAATCGAAAAATCCTGACAGACGGCTCTAAAACCTGATTTCCAAATTGATCTTGGCGAATGTTCCGGACAGGAACTGCAAAAAATTGAGGCGTCCAGACCAACAATGCATCGCGTGAATCTGGAACTTCTACTCTTGCCTGAATCTCTCCTACGTTTTCCTCGGCGGTAGAATAAAATCGAATCGTCTCTCTATCATGAGTTGCTACCAGCTCACTCTGCTCGAGCAACCTAAACCACCTCTTAGAAAAAGCCCTAGAAACGGACTCCTCTAGAAGAATCTGAGCACCTCTTTCCCACCGACCATTCACAAAGCGATAGATCCTCAGAGCGCCTGTTCGACGTCCGCCAGATGTAGAGGTTATTACCATTTTTGTATCCGTCATCTCGAAGCCATATGCAGCACGGGACCCTTCCTCTCTGATGACCTGAACAATCTCCCAGCGCTCTGAGTTAGTTTTCTGGTAGTGATAGACCCGTACCACAAAACTTCCTCCCTCTCTCACAAAAGCAGAGATGAAAATCGAATCAGAACTGAGAGATAGCCGATCTCCAAAGTCAATGACCCCAGTCGATTCATCGTCTGGCTGAAACTCGAAAACCTGCTCTGATTCCCATCGGTCTTCACCGCGACGATACAGCGTAACATGGTTTTCAAGCTCACCGGCGAGAACACTTCCCGAAATCAAAATGCGATCACCTAAAATTTCAAGACTGTCACCAAAGGAGCGATCTGCCTCTTGAGTAAGAAACACCTGCTCGAAGCTCCATTCTCCTTCCTTATTCTTGGAAATAAGTTCGACGACCTCGCGATCCACACCCTCGCCTTGGACAAGAAGTCCTTCCTCACCAAGCGAAAGATTCATTCCATAATTTTTGATCTCGCTATCAACTTGATGATTCCGAAAGACCCCCACCTGATTCCAGCTACCATTGTCATCTTCGAAAAGGAATACCCGTCCATCTTCGCTACTTCGAGGATTTGGGAAATCAGGAGCGCCTACTGCCAAAAGCTCTCCTGCAGCGTCAATTGCCGATCCAAATCTCGAAATGTGAGTTACCTGCTGCAGCTCGATCTTCTCTTGCACGATGGGACCTGTGGAAGAGAGCACTACCGGATGAATTTCTGAAATTTCAGAGCGAGAATCTAGCTGAACAACCTTGCGTGAAAAAAATATTTCGCGATCAATGAGAAGTTCGTCTTGTGAAAATTCTTCAGGAAACGTTTGAAAACCCATTCCCGGATAAAGCACCCCTCTTTCAGAAAGGTCACCTTTCTGACGCTGAAAGACCATCAATGGTTCACCATTTGCAGCAGAGGCAAATCCGATAAATGAGCCAGAATCCCCTCCGATTTCATCCTCAAGAGAAACCTGCAAAGGGGCTTCACTGAGATTTTCACGCAGATAGCGAAGAAGGACGGGGTATTCATCACCACGAAATTTCTTCGCTACCACCCAAATCTCTTCTCCTACTTTTTTAAGACCTCGAATTTCTCCTCGTCTCGTAGGCTGACTCAGAGTCTGAACAAGAAAGAGTTGGTTTTGACTCCGTATGTCTTCTGGGTATTCATATACTTCCACTTGTCCTCCATTCGAGAGATAAATCCGCCTTAGTTCTCGATCTGTTTCTAAAAGAAACTGATCGTCAAGAGCGACAGAACGAACGTGCTGACTCGAAACGTTATCGAATCTAGATTCGTCATTCTGACGGAAGACTCTCAAAATACCCTGCCATGTGCCACTTTCTTCAATAGTCACTAAAATGCCAGTTTTCTCATCAAACTTAAAATCTGTGAATTTATGACTCCAAATCCTTATTCTTTGCAGCTCTTCGAATTTCATCGAAACCGTATTCCGAACATAAATGTGGAAAAAGCCGCTTGAGAAAAAGAACAGCTTCCCATTTCGAAAATCAATTTTAGAGACGACAGTTCGACTGGAAAAACTGATCCTTTGGATCAACTCCCATCCCAAACCGCTATTCTCGAAAATATATAGTCGCCCCCCCGCACCATCTCTTACAATCACCTGCCCGTCAGGGAGCCTGAATGCCGATTCACCAAAAGTCGTTCTTGCCCCCAGCGCTCCACTAGGGAAGACTGCCAGCGATAACTCAGCTGTTGTCACCAGCGGATCGATCGTCACCGGGTAGACCGCATCACGAGCGTCTACGGAGATCTGAATTCCCCCGGCCCTAGCCCACATTTGTGCGGGCAAAACATTTTTGTTTCCATCATAAGCAAGAAGATTTTCGTACTTCAGTTGAGCATTCCCCTCCTGATCTTTCAGGACTATTCCCTGCTCCCCGTCTTCTGCCGTGAGACCAGACACCGGAACATTCAGGGAAATCATCTCCCCACCCAGAGGCCGATGAATCGTCCATCCTTGCTCGATGCCGTCCTTTCCATTGATGAACCACTCATCGATGATTTCCCCCTGATAACGCAGGGTATTGTCTGTCACAACCATCTCTCGCTCTTCGCTCGAAACGCCTGAGAATTGAGCGGAATGAAACTCCGCCTGCCATGTCGGGTCATCAGGATGATTGAAAATGACTTTTTCATCTGCAAATCTTGCGGTGAGGTGCTGCCCCGGTTGATAGGCAAAGAATGATACTCCCTCGTTTTCGGCCTTCTCCTCATCGGTAAGCTCAATGATGCTGTGCTTCGCCTGCCAGAGCGCACGCTCAAGTGAGTCAGGCCCGTCTATATTTTCCTCCAGAGGAATCAGCTCTTTGCTCGTATCTCGATAGGACTCAGCAATTTTTGGTGCGAGTGAGCCAATTTCTGGAGAAACGGAACATCCTTCGATCAACGCAGGTTGTTTCGTTTCCCCAGAAAGATCCGTGGTGGTTTCAGGTCTGGATTTCCCAAAATAGAAGCCCCCGGAAATGAGGACACCTATTCCTATTGCGAATTGAGTTCGTATTTTCATAAGCAACTCAACAGTAGTTACAATGTATTTCATGTAAATACAAATAATCTACATTTTCTGAGACAAAAGCTGAGAATAGACGCCCCATCTACTCCCGCTGAAGCTCGAGGAAGTGGGCACGGTCTCTCTCCTATTAGGATAATTCAGCAAGATTACGCCCTTCTCCGAGGCTGGCCCGAGACATCCCTGCTCGATCTTATCGAGCGTCTACCCAATTGTGGCAGTGACGAAATCTCCTTGCGTCAGCTTCTCCCAGAGAACTGGACTGCTAACGCAGTCTGAGCTGAAACACCATGCCCTCCTCAACCATCGACCCTCAAATTTTTCCATGAGGCTGGGCGGGTGCTTGCTTTAATCCCTGATTGAGCAAGGCATTCATGCCTGACAAAATCATTTTCTCTCCCAAATTTTGTCGTGTAGTGTGGTTAAATTTCCATTATCTTATCTAAGTAGAGATACTCGATCTATGAGACGGACTCCAGAATATGATGAGTGGTGTCGTGAGCACATAAAGAGAATTCGACGCCCAGGGATTCGTATTCCAAATTCTAAGGAAACTGACGCTGCACGTAGATTGAGACGTAAATTTCCCGCGACGGCCCCAAATGTTATTCCTTTTCCAACGCCGCAAAGACGTTGTCCTCGTCGTGCAGCAAGATGAGTTTGATACAATGAATTTATACAGCCTGTTAGATGATTTAGATTACATAAAATTGCACTCTGAATTTATAGATAATTATGAATATATAATTTTTTCAGAAAATCCTGATTTGGAAATCAATCAATTGTCTTTGATAGAAAAAGAGAGGTTTTATTTTACGCGCTTCCTCACAAAATTGCAGAGCGGAGGAGTGTTGGCCTATTTTTTTGGACCAGAAGGTAATGGGTGGAAATATGTCCATGATCTTTTGATAAAACTTGAATGTGTGGAGACCTTGAAGTCTTTGAATTGCGCGCTTTCTGTCTTCCCAACCGCTCCTAAAAGTAACTACTACGAGCGTATTGCTCAATTTAATGGTTTCGGCGACGAGATTCTGGATGTGGTGGAAGAGTGCGAAGCTGTGTTTGATTTTGATCTATGTTCCAAATTTATGGGTTACTACATGGAATCTTCGAAGTAACTATTTTAAGAGTTTCTCCGAAAATCTCATTGTAGTCAAAGAACCACTCCGAACTCTTAAATCAGGAAATCGAACCGAATTCGCTCCTCGGAAAATTTGAAAAAACGCAGTAATTCGGAATGAAAGGGTTTTAGGAAGCTCCCATCAGTGATCCATCTGGACAGTCCTGTCATTGGTCCGAACATTCCTTTTGCATTTATGAAAATTTTATTGCTCCTCATTTCACTCTTTTTTGCCTCATGTCGTTCGGGGTCTAGCGCCCCTGTCGAGATTGGTACGGTCAAATATCGCGACTCTTTAAAAGAAGCTCTCACCGAATCCAAAACGTCCGGAAAACCCGTCTTTCTTCTCTTCCAAGAAGTCCCGGGATGAAAAGGCTGTCGCGTCTTCGGGTCCGAAGTCCTCTCCCATCAGCCGCTCGTTCATCTCATTGAAGAACATTTCATTCCTGTTGCAGTCGCAAATAACCAAGGTGGTGCAGATCGTAAAATTCTTAAAGAATTTGGCGAACCAGCATGGAACTATCAGGTCATTCGTTTCATAAATGCAGATAAGAAAGACCTTATTCCCAGACGTGATCAGATCAACAGTATCGCGGGAGTGGCTCGCCGTATGATCGCAAGCTTAAAGGCCGCAGCACGGCCTGTTCCGAAAGCTCTCGAAGCATTGGCCAAAAATTAGGTTCACGGAGTGGCCGGATACAGGCTGGTTGATGAAAACTCTCATTCTGAGAATGAGAGTTTCCTTGCGGAGTAATCAACCTGACGAAGAAATGGATTCTTCCTAAAGTTGGCTTCCTCTCTTCTGACACACCCTACGCGGAGGTTTACATCGTTGAAATCGCCCTCCCCTCCCGGCTGAATATGTTTGTTCGAGCATTATTTTGCATTCTGACTACAACTCAGATAGCTTCTGGCCAATCATTCAAAAATCCGGAAAAATGAGGCCTCTCTTTCTCGTCTCATTACTTTTCATCGATTTAAATAGTCAAAAGGCCAAGCTCCGATCAACAAAGCAAGTTGACCCTGTACCAAAAAAATAGACCCTTAGCAACATGCGCAGAATAGCACTTCTTACCGCTCTCCTTTCATCCCTTGCGATAGCCAAACCCATGACAATCTTCGACGGCAAAGCCGATGGTTGGAAAATGGCCGGACCTGGATCTTTCGAGATCAAAGAAGGTATCGCCACTGCGAAAGACGGCATGGGTCTCTGGTGGTATGAAAAGGAACTCCAAAACTTTTCCCTTCGCCTCCAATTCAAGCTCGATGATCCTGCGCACAATTCCGGTATTTTCGTCCGCTTTCCCAATCCTGGCGACAATCCCAGAGTTGCGGTCGACCAAGGCTATGAAATCCAAATTTCTGGAGATCAACCGGGAGACAAATCCACCGGAGCCATCTACGCTATTCAGTCCGCCACCAAAACACCCGTAAAAATTGGCAAATGGAACGACTACCACATTCTCTGCGCCAATGATAAGATCGCCGTGATTCTCAATGGCGTTCTGATCAATATTTTTGAAGCTCAAGCCGGTCGCGGAGATGTCAAAGGCTACATTGGACTTCAGAACCACGACCCTAATTCGCCCGTTCAGTTCAAGAATATTTCCATCGAAGAATATCTTCCAGCATACAACCTGATCGAGCTCCTCGCTCAAGCAGGAGTTCCCCGTTATCAGCTCATTAAGTATTGGTCTCTTCGTACTCCCGCTCAGCCCGTCATGCTCCCTAAGCGAGGAGGGGGCGAGCGACAAGGGGGTAAAGACTGGTATCGTATCGCAGATCATGGGCCGGCTTTTTTCCAAACTTTTGCAGATTGGTATCAAGGCCAGCTTCGCCCTGAATCAGCGATCAAAGGCATTGCTCTTTCATATTCTGCCATTCCCACGCGACAGGCTCTCTTTAATACCGAAACCCTCGCTCTCCTCTCCGCCACGGATCAAGGCACCGCACTCCACTCCACGCCATGGGCTGGGGGCCATGGTCCAGTGAATAAATTTCTAAATAAAGACCATTTTCTTTTTAACAACATCGAGGGACCTGCCTGGGCCGACTCCAAAGGATCATTTGAAGACAAGCGCAGCATCAAAGGGCACGGAAACCTCTCCTATGCTCAATTCGACGGATACACCCGCACTGGGAATACCGCCATTATCGACTACACCGTCCACGGCACAAAAATCCACGATCTCGTAGTCGATCATCAAAATGGTCTAGCTCGCTTCCTCGAAATCACTCCTCATGAAAATTCCCTGAAGCACCGCCTTGCGAGCACATCTTCCCATGAAAAATTCAGCATCAAGCTCACAGGGGGAAACGCAAAGATCACGACTAGTGATGGGACACACTATCTCGAAATCGCCCCCTCGAAGAAGACCCAATACCTCTCCCTTCTATACTCCCGCGATGGCGGAGGCGAACCTTACCCGATCAGCAGGCTCTCCAAATTATCAGCAGAGCATTACCGGGCCATTTCCAAAGAAGAATTCAAGGTCGAGGTAAAAATAGACTCCTCCGATCAGCCCTGGCTGGTCGATGACATCCCCATCCCCCCTCTCCGCAGCGCCTCTCCCTATGAATCATCGGTTCGCACCAGCGACCTTGATTTCTTTGCCGATGGTGACCGCGCGCTTCTCACCACATGGGATGGCGACGTCTGGCTCGTCAAGGGGCTTAAAAATATGAAAGAAGTCACTTGGAAGCGCTACGCCACCGGATTCTTCGAACCACTTGGGATTAAAATCGTCAATGACACCCCTTATATCGCGGGACGTGATGCGATCTGGAAAGTCACTGACATCAACTCAGATGGTGAAGCCGATCGTTTTGAAATCTTTAACAATGATGTCCTCATCACCAATAATTTCCACGAATTCCAGTTCGGTCTCGAAACAGACAAATCCGGTAACTTCTATTTCGCAAAAGCTGCCCCGGTCCTTCCCGGTGGTCGCGGCTTTGACAAAATCCTCCCTCACAATGGCTCCTTCATGAAGGTCAGCCGCGATGGAAGTAAGCTGGAAGTGATCGCCACTGGCCTACGTGCTCCCGGCGGAATTGGGGTCGGTCCCAACGGCGAAATCACCACGGGAGAAAATGAAGGAACTTGGCAACCCTGCTGTAAGATCAATTATTGGGAACCCGGAAAAGGTCAGGCCTTCTTTGGGGTGGAAAATGCCCGCCATGGAAATCAGACTCCATTCGTAGAACCGATCTGTTACCTCCCTATGTCTGTTGATAACTCTGGGGGACAGCAACTCTGGGTCCCTAAAACGGCAAAATTCGGAATCGCAGCGGGAGAGCTACTTCACCTGTCCTACGGGCAGTCGACCATTTACCACGTCTTAAAAGAGAAGATCGGAGATGGCGCTTATCAGGGAGGCGTCACAAAAATCCCTCTGAAACTCGGATCCTCCGCACAGCGTGCCACCTTCCACCCCGATGGCTCACTCTTTGTCACCGGGTTCCGGGGTTGGCAAACAAATGCGGCCAATGAAGCGGCCTTCCAACGCGTGCGCTACAATCCTAAAGCGGTGAAACCTATCCCAACTGGCATGATTGTCACCCCGAAGGGGATTCACCTGAGCTTTGAGGTCGAACTCGATGAAGAACTCGCAAACGACCCTTCTTCATTTACTGTGCAACGCTGGAAATACATTCGCAGTGCACAATACGGCTCCGGTCACTTTTCGGTAGATCAACCAGATGCGGCGGCAGAAAAAGCGGCTGTTGAGAAGGAATCCAAAAAGCACCGGGTGCAAGATAAGGTCAAAGTTCTGAGCGCAAAACTCGGCGCAGATAAAAAATCTATTGAAATCGAAATCGAAGGTCACAAACCGACGCAACAACTTCGACTGGATTACGATCTCGAATCCACCAAAGGCAAGGAGCTCATCGGCACCATCCATTCAACGATTCACAAACTCCCGTAACCTCCTTCCACCTCACTGCTTCTCACTATGTTTCTTCGTGGCTTCATCCTTCCTCTCATTGCCGTTGGACAACTTCAAGCCACCCTCCTCACCACCACGACATCCGGGGAGACTTCCACCACCGAGCATTCACGCTTGCCCGCACTCTTTGTTCCTGCGGGCAGCCCTCCCGCTTCCGGGCTGGCTCCTGGCAAATTCACCGCGACGTTTACAGGCAAGCTCATCATTCCTAAACGCTACCGCCTCTACTTTTCCTTCTCGGGAAAAGGGGCTGCAACCCTGAAGATCAATGGTGAGTCAGTGGTGACTATGGCGGAGGAAAAGTCTCAACGACTACGACTCAATCCAGGTGAACACCCGCTCGAAATCACCTACACCTCTCTAGCAGACGGCTCAGGAAATTTCCGCCTCCACTGGGAAGAGCGGAAAGCCTTTCCCAAGGAGCCAATCCCCGCCACTGCTTTCACAAAAATTGAACACATCACTTCTCCCGCTCACCTGATCGCGGCGCATCACTGCACCAAATGCCATGCCCCCGATGACCTCGGCCCTCATGCCCTACCCGAGCTCTCTCACTCAGGTCCAGATCTCTCAAACATCGGGCAAAGGCGGCATCAAGATTGGCTCACCAGATGGATCGCCGAACCAGATAAACTCAAACCCACGACGACCATGCCTGCGATGGTCGATCACACGAAGCCCGAAGGAGCACAAGCTGCCGCAGACATCGCAGCCTATCTCGCCACCCTCACCACGGATAAAAAAAACGCACCTGCTCCCGCTAAGGCTCCCGAGATCAAACTCGCTCAAACAGGCGGCGCTCATTTTCACAATTTAGGCTGCGCCGCTTGCCACACCAAACCCGCAATTTCAGAACCAGATTTTGATCATCACCGGATTCCCCTCAACAATATTGCGAGTAAATTCAAAGAACCTCTCACCCTAGTCACGTTCCTTAAAAATCCCCAAACGCACCATCCATCGATCAAAATGCCCAACTTCGGGTTGCAGCAGAAGGAAGCCGAAGCACTCGCCGCCTATCTCATTCAGGAGTCGACCGGTCGGCACACTCCCGACCCCTCCGAGTTTCCACCGGGCAATGCCATCGAAGGAAAAAAACAAGTCCAAGCGCTCAATTGCTCCGCTTGTCATACCGGACTGGCCCCATCGACTCAATCAGCTCCAAAATTCAACGCACTCAAAGATTGGTCACAAGGCTGTCAGGGTCCTCGACTCAATCTCACAAAAGAAGAACAAGCCTCTCTCAAGCCTGAGATCCTCCCCAAGCTCAAGTACGATACCGCCGCATCCTATGCCAGTCGGCAGATCGAAGCACTCCGTTGTCACTCCTGCCATGAACATGACGACCAGGCTTCCCTCATTTCAGCCGTTCACACGGACACTAAATCACTCATCGCACACATCCAAGGTCATGCCGAAAAGATGGAGCAATCTCGCCCTCCCCTCACCCACATGGGAGCTATGCTCCACAGCTCATTCACTACAGAAATGCTCAAAGGCAAAGCTCGCGCAAGACCCTGGCTCGACATGCGCATGCCATCCTTCCCCCTTCATGCGGAACGTCTCGCTCTCGGACTCGCACATCAACATGGCCTCCCTGCTTCATCTCCCACGAAAGTCGAGGGCGATCTTAAGGCCGGGGAGCAACTGGTCTCCATGACTGGTTATGCCTGTGTCACATGCCACGGGATCGGAGAGAAACCTCCCCTCGCGGCCTTTGAAGTGCAGGGAATCAATTTTGACCTCACCCATCATCGGCTTCGGGCAGACTATTTCCACCAATGGATGCACAATCCCTCGCGCCTGGTCCCCGATACCAAGATGCCGAAATATACCAATGACGATGGCACCGGCTTACGAAACGATCTTCTGGAAGGAGATTCTCGAAAACAATTCGAAGCCATCCGAGCCTACCTCGGATCGGTGGCGAAATAGCTGAGGAGCCCTAGTGCTCCGAAAAGCTTAAACTGACGAATATCTCCTTGTGTATTTTCGCGATCGCCGCGTCGTCATCCTTTCTAAGAATCTCGATTCACTGAAAGACTTCCTCCTTGCGATCCCAAAAATCTCCAGCGGATCTATCCACCAGTTTAAGCTTTTCGGAGCCCTAGTCCTTTTTCCTCTGCCCCGGAGGAGCACTCCCCATGGCATAAAAAGTCTGCGGGACTGGTGCTTCAAACTCCATTCGATCACCCTTCCAAGGATGATCAAAACTCAGGCGGTAGGAATGAAGAGCTAAACGCTTATTATCACGAATCTTGTAACCATATTTTGAATCTCCGACAATCGGCCAACCTTGCTCGGCCAGCTGCACCCGGATCTGGTTTTTACGCCCCGTGAGGAGACGGACTTCGAGTAAGGCACGATCATTCACATGTTTGATCACCTGATACTCGGTTTCAGATAACCGCCCCTTCTTCCGATCTTTGGTGACGTAAACGCGCTTCGCCGCATTCTCGGCAAGATAGTTCGAAATTTTACCCTCCGCAGGATCTGGGTGACCGTCGACAAAGGCCAAATACACCTTCTCCGCCTCTTTCCAATTTTCCTGAAGCGTGATCTTCGCCTCTTCACTCCGCGCAAAAACGAGCGCGCCCGATGTATCACGATCCAAACGATGCACAATAAAGACGCGCTCTCGTGATTTGGGATTCCCTTTTTTCACATAGTCCATCAAGGCCGCATGTGCCGTCCGCCCAAAATCACGCCCCGTCCCCATTGTCAAAAGACCTGCCGCTTTATTCACCACAATGATATCCCGATCCTCATGAAGTATGTCCAAGCCCATGGGCTGATGCTTACGTCGTCTGGCCACGCCAAAACCATTCACGAACTCGGCCCGAAAAACCAGCACTAAGGAGCCACCCGAGAAATCACAACCAATTCCCCCTTCCAATGGCGTTTCAAGACGAAGCGTTCTTTGAGCAATTTTTTCACTTCCCCATGCTCGACCAGCACCTCTGTTCGGTCCGACCGCACCTTCATTTCTTTGACCCGAAAGACCGGGCCTCTTTTCGTGCGAATAAAACAATGCAAAGGCACATCCCAGTGCTCCGCATTCCATAGAAATGCTGAAGGAGGAAAATCCTCCACCTCCGAAAGGGCCGCAAAACACTCTCTCACCGCCGCTTCCCCATGTTGTTGAATCAATCTCTTGGCAACTCGTTTATTCCACACCCCCTCCACAAAAGCGGCCACCGGATTTTGCAGCACTTCATCTGCCTCTTCTAAAATGGCACGCTGATGCTCTGCCATGAGACGTTGTAGCTCATCTCGCTTGATCTCCCCCGCTTCCCAACGGCGGATCAAAACACGCGGACTCGGGAACGGTGCTAGTTTCACTAAAGTGAACATGAACCTCTTCCTACGCCTTGTCCACTCAGCGTGTCAGTGCTACTACTATTTCGTGCAGGTTCTCAAAGTAAAATACGCGATCTGGGCAGCAGATCATCTCCGCTGTATCAAATTCTACCAGGACACCTTCGGTGCCGATTTGTCTTTTGAAATGGAAGTCTGGAGTGAGGTCACCGTGTGTGGCGCCACCATCGGGATCCATGGCGGAGGAGAAGGTAAGCGAACCTGGACCGGACTCAGCTTCCAATGCGATGACATCCTAGCCGGAGTCGAACGCGTGAAAGAAAACGGAGGAGGCCTCGTCCGCGAGCCGGAAGAGGAAGACGGCATGGTCCATCTCGCCTTCTGCTATGATACCGAAGGGAACGAAATCATGCTCACTCAAAAACGTAATTAAGAAAAAACGATGTTTCAATTCCCACTCGGCTTCTTACGCCTTTTCTCCCTCCTTGATGGAATTTCATTTCTGATCCTGCTCTACTTTTCCATTTACGAAAAACGGATGCTCGGAAATGACGACGCCATCCGCATCCCTGGGATGATTCACGGAGGGATCTTCACCATCCTCTTTCTTCTCGTCATCATCATGATTGCCGTGAAAAACTGGCCCCTGAAACGTGCCGGACAGGTGATGCTCGCAGCGCTTATTCCCTTCGCCCCCTTCTTCCTTGACCCCTCACTTAAGCGAGAACAAGAAACCGATCACCCGAATTAAGTTTCCCTATTCTGCGAGCTTGATCCCAAAGACTTTCGGCCAGAGCTTGCCGGTGAGATAAATCATCTTGGCCTCAGAGTCGTAAGCAATGCCATTCAATACCGCCTCGGAGTTCCCCGGTCGTGGTTGGAGTAGTTTTGAAGCATCAATCACTCCGGTCACCTGACCTGTTTGAGGATCAATGCGCACGATCCAATCGCTATGCCAGAGATTCGCATAGATCTGTCCGTCAATATATTCGAGTTCGTTCAGATTCGTCACCTTCTTGCCCTGATCGTTCACCCGAATCTTTCGAACTTCTTTAAAGCTCTTCGGATCTCGAAACGACAGCACCTCACTGCCATTACTCATAATGAAATGATTGGCATCCGAAGTCAGCCCCCACCCTTCTCCTTTATACCGAAAAACAGCGAGCGGTTTCAGCGTCTTTAAATCATAGACAATTCCTCGCTGAGCTTTCCATGTGAGTTGATACAGTTGATCTCCCCGAAGGGCCACTCCTTCCCCAAAAAATTGTTGCGGCAAAGGCTTTTGCTGAAGCGGGACCTTCTCGTTTGGTAGACTCACTCGCAATTGCGAAACTCCATACCCCCCCGTTCCCTCGATGAATTTTCCATCGTGAAATAGAAACCCCTGAGTAAAGGTGCGCGCATCTCGGTCCAAAGATTTCTCGACCGTAAACTTCAGCCGCTTCACCTCTGCAGAAGGACGATATTGCCCCATTGCCTTCACCGTAAGGAACACGAAACAAAAAACTGAAACTAAACGAAACATCTCCAAGGATAATAAGCCCAATATCAACAAAACACCACCCTATTCAAAAACGCTGAAATCGCGGTGAGGTTTTATCAAACGTTCCCCTTGCAAAGCATTCCTCCATTTCGGACCTTTTGATCATGATCAAATCTATTCTCACGGCCGTTGTGACGCTCTCATCTGCTCTTGCAGCTGAGGAAAAAACACACGATACCCGACCAAATATTCTCTTCATCATGTCTGATGACCATGCCGCCACGGGAATATCTGCCTATGGAGGCCGTTTTGCTGAAATTGCAAAAACGCCAAATATCGACCGACTCGCCAAAGAAGGAGCCCTCTTCAAAAACGCATTCTGCACCAATGCCATTTGCTCCCCCTCTCGCGCTTGCATCCTCACCGGACAATACAATCACACGAACGGTAGCTTCGACCTCACAGGGAGAGTTCGACCAGGAAAACAAACTCTCGCCATCGAATTTGGCAAGGCAGGCTATGACACCGCCATGATCGGGAAATGGCACCTGAAAGAAGAACCTTCAGACTTCAACTTTTACTCCGTCCTAGCCGGTCAGGGGTCTTACTTCGATCCCGAGTTCCGCATCCGTGGCGATCAGCGATGGAAAAAAAACACCATAAAGTATGAGGGAAAACATTCCACCGATGTCATTACGGACATCACGCTCAAATGGCTCAAGGAAGGCTGGAATCAAGAACAGCCCTTTTTTCTCATGCATCACTACAAGGCCCCGCATGACTACTTTGAAAATGCCAAACGCTATGAGAGTTACCTCGCCGATATTGACCTCCCCGAACCTGAGACCCTCTGGACTCGCGGCTCCCAGTGGGGTTCCATCGCCACCCGCGGTCATCAGGACGAACTCATCCCCCATCTCGGCACCTCCGTAGGCGCCCGTAACCTGCGACGCAACTACCTCAACGACCTCCCGAAACTCTTCCTTGACGAATTCCCGAAAGAATTTGATCCAAAGAATCATTCCGATGAGGAAAACACCCGCTTCGCATACAATGCTTATGTCAAAAAATTTCTACGCTGCGTCAAAGGCATTGATGACAACTTAGCTCGCCTATTTGCGCACCTAGAACTCATCGGACAGATGGACAATACCATCATCATCTACACCGGAGATCAGGGATTCATGCTCGGGGAACATGATCTCCAAGACAAACGTTGGATGTACGAAGAATCACAGAGAATGCCCTTCCTCGTTCGCTATCCAAAAACTATCAAAGCTGGCACCGTCATCGATAGCTGTGTCGAAAATGTCGACTACGGCCCCACCATGCTCGATCTCGCAGGCATCACCCCTCCTGCCTCAATGCAGGGCCAATCATTCAAAACACACCTTGAAACAGGTCAAGAACCGGCAGGATGGAAACAAACCGCCTACTACCGCTACTGGATGCATATGGCTCATCACGATAATCCGGCACATGTCGGCATCCGCACTAAAACCCACAAACTCATCTACTACTACGCATGCAACTATCATGGTGGATACCAAACCCCTCCCGGCTGGGAGCTCTACGATCTCGCCAATGACCCCCAGGAAACAAAAAATATTTATCATGATCCCACCCAAGCTGCCCTCGTCAAGCAGCTCAAACAACAACTTGCCGAAACTCGCAAACGCGTAGGAGATGACGGCTCTCACTTCCCTAAAGCGGAGCAAGTATTACAAGAATTTTGGGATTATGACGAAGCCGATCAAGCCAAGGCTCAAAAAATTTCCAAAGCTTACCTGGCGCGCCGTGAGGCCGAACTCAAAGCAGGGAAACTGAACGTCACTCCGCACAGAAAGCACCTCAAAGACGGATTCCCACAAAAATAATGTCATCGCATTTTCTCACGATCGAGTGATGACCAAAAGAGAAGGGTTCTGTGCAGAACCCTTCTCCCCTTATTCCTTATAAAAGCTCGATTTACTGAGCGTCTTTTTTCTTACCTTTACGTTTTTTGCCACCCCGCTTTTCTCCACGACGCTCTTTGACTCGTTCCAAAAACGCGGCGTTTTCTTCAGCAGAGATTTCGCCATTTTCGTCGCTATCCACTCGTTGAAAGAGCCGAGCCCCACGTTCAGGTAAATCTTCCACCGTTACCACTCCATCTTCGTTACGATCTTGGAACAGTTTGCTGAAGCCTTTTCGTTTTCCGCGCTGACCTTTTCTGCGATCTCCTCGATTTTTTTGAAAAGCAGCTTGCGCTTCTTCTTTGGTGACCACCCCATCATCATTCTCATCCATCTTACTGAAGCGCTCTCTTGCTTGAGACATGAACTCTTCATACGTGACATTCCCATCACCATCCGCGTCCATTCTTTTGAGGCCACCCGGTTTTGCTAGGGCCACTCCAGCACCTACACTCATTCCAAGGGCGATTCTAATTACCATTTTTGATGTCGTATTTATTTTCATAACAGGATCATGATACCTCTCCTAAAATGATGGGAAGATGATGAGGGGGTTTCTTTTTTGAAAAAGTGACTCAAAATCTCGCACCGGCATCATCTTCGCGTCATGATAAAAGCCCTGAAATAAGCTATGCGCATCCTCCTCGTCGAAGACTCACCTGCTCTTGCAAAAGCAATCATCATTGCTCTTAAGAAAAATGGCTACGCCGTAGACCATACTCCCGATGGGGAGGAAGGACTCTTTCTAGCACAAGAAAACAACTACGATGCGGCGGTCTTTGATATCATGCTTCCCACGATTGATGGGTTAGAAATTTTACGTCGCCTGCGAGCAGATGGCAGTCAGTTAAAAATCTTAATGCTCACTGCGAAAGACACCATTCAAGATCGGGTCAACGGGCTGGCAGAAGGAGCAGATGATTATTTGATCAAGCCCTTTGCGCTGGAGGAACTCCTCGCCCGCATCGCGGTGATGTGTCGACGCGCGTATGACCAAGCACAATCTGTCATTACCATTGGTCTCTTGAAAATCGACACTCAGGCCAAACGAGCGAGCTACCAGGATCAGGAACTCAATCTTCGAACAAGAGAATACAATCTCTTAGAATACTTGGCGCTTCGCAAAGACTCGGTTGTTTCTCGCGTTGAGATTGAAGAGCATATTTATGATGAACTCGTTGCCCCTATGAGTAATGTCGTCGATGCCGCGATCTACTCCTTACGAAAATCACTCGCCTCCTGCGGTCAAGATGCTCCTTTAATCGAAACTCGCCGTGGACAGGGCTACCTTCTCAAGTCATGAATTCGATTCGCACTAAGCTGCTCTGCACCATCTTACCTGCTCTGACAGTCGTTTGGCTCATCTGTTCTGGCATCCTCTATTTTGGAAGCAGAAATTTTCTTTATGAAAGCCTCGATCAGGAACTCAGCCTCCTCGCCACAGACACTCCTCTACTCCTGGGACGAGCCCCAGAACGTATCCGGAGGCGGATCAATAACCGCAGCCGTTTATTTGATGAAGGAGCAGAATATTATTTTGAAGTCTGGGACTCTAACAAACGATCTCGAAACCGATCCAAGAGTCTCGCTCAACAATCGATGCCGTACCTAGGACACCTCACCAAAGAGAAGGTCTACGGTTTTCATAAGCTCCCTGATGGCACTCCACTCAGGACGGTGCGCTACCGCATTTCTCCACCGAAATCGAAAAAACAACGGAACGGTAGTCACCGAAGACATCTCGACATCATCATCGGAAAAGATCGGACGGTCGTGGAAGCCACTCTGAGGGAATTACGCCATACCATTTTTCTTTCTACTCTGATCGGACTCATTTTAGCAGGCCTCATTGTGATCTGGAGTATCCGCCAAGGGTTGAAGCCACTCACAACTTTAAGCCATCAACTCTCACGTATTAGTTCGCGAAATCTGGATCAACGATTACAGGTAAAACAAAATCCGCAGGAACTGCAGCTCATGTCCGAAAAGGTCAACGACCTCCTTGCTCGCCTAGAAGATGCCTTTGAACGAGAACGCCGCTTTGGAAGTGACCTTGCGCATGAAATTCGAACCCCAACCGCAGAAATTCGAGCTCTCGCAGAAGTCGGACTCACTTGGCCAGAAGAATTCGGCAAAGAAGAACTCACCAACATTTTACAAAGCTCCCAGCGCATGGAGACCACCACGCAAGCGATCCTCGATCTCACTCGTATCGGAACGACTTCGGAGATGACGGAAGAAGAGATTTCATTGCACGATCTCACGGCATCTCTTCTTCCCGAAACTCCCGAAATGATTGTGGAAGGAAATGCTACCCTCACGAGTCATCGTGCTTTTCTCACAATCATTCTGCAAAACCTTATTGGCAATGCCGCAGCTTATGCTCCCGCCGGTGATGATATTGTCATTCGCCTTGATTCCGCTTTTTTCAGTATTGAAAATTCTGCACCCGAGTTAGATCAAGAAGATATCCCCCGTATGTTCGAACGCTTTTGGAGGAAAGACAAAGCACGAAGTTCCAGCAAGCATGCCGGACTTGGCCTACGCCTCGCGAGTGCTTGTGCGGAAAAACTTGGATACCGCCTTGAGCCAACTCTCCGATCTCAGCGCTTAACAATTACTTTGCACTTTGAACCTTCTTCGACGCCTCCAGGGCAATCTCCATCATCTCCGTGAAGCTCTTTTCGCGCTCTTCGCTCGTGGTATGTTCACCCGTTCGGATGTGGTCACTCACGGTACAAATCGCCATCCCCCGAGCACCAAATTCTGCACATACTCCAAACAATCCCGCCGCTTCCATTTCGACCGCCAAAACCCCCATCTTTTCCATCCGGTCAAACATCTCTGAAGCTGGAGTGTAAAAAAGATCAGCGGAAAATAGATTCCCCACCCGAACTGGAATATCGAGTTCCCTTGCCGTATTCACGTGCGCCTCTAGGAGGTCGTAGTCGGCGATCGCGGCATAATCACACCCGCCAAAGCGAGCCCGATTGACCCCGCTGTCCGTACACGCTCCCATTCCAATTATCACGTCTCTGACTTTCACCTTCTCCGAAATCGCCCCACAACTCCCCACTCGGATCAAATTCTTGACTCCGTAATCTGTGATCAATTCCTTGGCATAAATTGAAATGGAAGGAATGCCCATCCCACTTCCCATGACCGATACGAGAGAACCTTGATACCTTCCCGTAAATCCAAGCATATTACGCACTCGATTCACCGGCACGACTTCTTCCAAAAAAGTCTCTGCGATAAACTTTGCCCGCAAGGGATCGCCCGGAAGCAATACCGTCTCTGCGAATGCTCCCGCATTGGCTTCAAGATGTGGTGTCGACATGTCCTCAAACTACAAGATCGGCTGCCCTCCGTCCATCTCCACTGGGGCGCTGCCCGTGAACCAAGCGATAAGCCTCATGGGAATAAACTTTCAACAGTGATTTTTTAAATCTTACGGAGCTTGCCTGTCGAATCTCCAAAACGCCGTTGCTTCACTCCAAATTCATCCAGCATGCGAACGTAGAGATTGGAGAGCGGAGTCTTTCCACCCAGATCGACGTGACGACCAGGGGAGAATTTCCCACCGGCATGGCCACCCACAATAATTGGCAAATCATTATGATTATGGCGATTCCCATCCGAAATACCACTTCCATAAACAATCATGCTATTGTGCAGGAGCGATTTCCCATCGACGTCTTCCGTCTCTTTCATTCGTTTAAAAAAGTAAGCGAGTCGCTCTAAATAAAACCGATCAATCACTCTCAATTTCTTAAAGTTTTCTTCCCGCCCCTTATGATGTGACAAGTTGTGATGCCCTTCGGAAACGCCCAAATCTTTAAAACTGCGATTGCTCCCATCATGCGCGAGAAGAAAGCTCGCCACACGCGTTGAATCAGTTTGGAACGCCACCACCATCATGTCCATCATGAGCTTCACGTGCTTCTCGTACGAACGAGGAATACCCATAGGAGCTGGTATTCCGGGATTCACTGGATCTCCCCAGCTTTCTGATTTCTCAATGCGGCGTTCGATTTCGCGCACTCCGGTAAGATACTCGTCCAGCTTCTGCTGATCATTGCGCCCCAGATGCTTGTGCATGTTCTTCGCGTCATCAGCAATGAAATCTAAAATCGATTTTTTTGAGTTCAAACGATGACGCAGATTCCCAGATCTCTCTTTGGCGGATCCAGAGCCGAAGAGACGTTCAAATATTAAGCGTGGGTTTGACTCTGGGGTCATTGGTTGATTTTGCGAACGCCAAGATAAATTAAATTGATACGCGCAAGAATACCCTGAATCACAACGACCCGCCTTCCGCACTCCGTCACAACTCAGCTCGAGAGAAGGCAGCCGCGTCGCGTCTTGTGCCGCGCGCGCGGCCACTTGGTCGACTGATACTCCTACCTTAATATCTGAGCCAGAAGTCTTGCGAGCTCGAGCCCCCGTGAGGAAGGTCGCATTACTCCGAGCGTGATCTCCTGCACCATCACGCCCAGCATTGGCACGATCATGTGCAAACCCAGTAAAAATCTGAAAGTCTTCTCGATGTGCCTCAAGAGAAGCCATCGATGCTCCTAATTTATAATTCTTCCCTTTCCCCTTCGGGCGCCAAGCCTCCATATTCACCCCATTGGGAATGTAAAGGTAAGCCATCCGCAGTGGACTGCCCGCCGAAGTCGCAGCAATTGCTCCCTCCGCCGCGCGAACCGGATTCAGCGAATCAAATGCAGGAACGGCAATGGCAGCACCCAAGCCACGTAAAAATTTGCGACGATCCAATCCCGCTGTATTGTTCATTCCGTTGAATACGCTCTTCATTCAGCATATTATACGATTTTTTAAGGGAATTTTCAAATCGGCAGTGTAGCTCTGAACTCGATATGAATTCCGAGGCCTCCGAAATTTCTCATCTTCTGCTGAAAAGCCTCTTGCAAGCCCCTCTCCTGATTGGTGATTTACCTCAAGCGAGCAGTTTTTCGCGCTCTCTCTTAGAATCTCCTCTCGAACTCCCCCTGCTCAATTGTCAGCAAAAACTCGGTCACCTTTACGAAGATGCACTTGCCGCACTACTTCGGTCATCACCAAAAGTGAATCTTCTGGCCCAAAATCTCCAAATTCAAAAAGACATCCACACCACACTCGGTGAATTAGACTTTTTGATTCAGCAAAACAGCAAGGTCATCCATCTCGAACTTGCCACCAAGTTTTACCTCGCAGTAGAAACTTCAGAGGGAATCATTCTCCCTGGACCTGACGCTCGCGATTCCTATGAGCGGAAACTCACCCGCTTGCAAGAGCACCAACTCAGCCTCACGGTGAGACATCGAGAGTATCTTCCGGCCGCCTATCGTGAACTCACCATTCACCCGCAGCAGCTCATTTACGGATGCCTTTTTGATCACATCGATGCGGAAACCCTTTCTGCACCCGCCTTGGTCGCCCCCGACTGCCGCCGAGGGCGTTGGCTCTATCTTCACGAATGCGCTGCATACTTCCCTTCAGATACCCATTTTAAAATGATTCCAAAATCACTTTGGCCGGTCCCTTTTCCTCTTTTACAAAACCATCCTCTCCCGCCTTGGTCGCCTCCGGAAACCCTAGAACGAATCGTCATGATTCAGAGCCATTCTGATCCGACTCCCTATTTTATCGCTCCCCCAACATACCCCGATTCACATTTCTGATTTTATATGCGGCATTCATCAATTGAGAGCCTACTCTCCCGAGGTGAAATCGATGCGGACCAGTATTTTCTGGGGAGCCAGCCTCCTGGCTCTCAGCATCCCTCTGCCCGGAGTTGAGATCCGGGTCGCAAGCTTCAATGTGCAACTTGGCTTAGATTCACCAGAAAGCGAAAGTTATCAAAACGCCAAAGCGATTATCGAAAGAATCTCTCCTGACATTCTATCTCTCCAAGAAATTTCAAATAATGACCGTGCGGGAAGTCCAAGCAATTTCAGCACATTCGCCAGAGAGCTGAGCTATCCTCATGTGTTCATTCCCGATCAAGGCATCGATTCTTTTAATCGTGTCGTGATCTTATCTCGTCACCCTTTCCTCTCAACGGCAAGTATCACTTCACCAGAAAATGCCCGCGACCTCACCCGGACCATGCCGGCCGTGATCGTCGATGTTCCTTATACTGAGAATGATCCTCTGGTCATCGGCTTACATCTGAAATGCTGTCTTGATCCGGAAGATCCCTTTCGCCGTGCCGTCGAGATGCGACGAGTTCGTAATTTTTTAGAACGTGGAAATTATGATGGCTCAGACAATATCATCATCACAGGTGATCTGAATCTCATCGGAGAAGCCACGCAATTCACAGAAGTTCCGCCCGAGCTCCCTGCCATTTTCCAACTTGGGGCCGACATTCAGGACGAACTCACAAGCGGAATCCCGCTCTTTTACTCACCCGACCCAGTTTCATATTTCCCGGACTTAGCAATTTCCAACCCGCCACTTCGCCAACAAAACGGCTCAGACAGATGGACTCATTGTTCACGCTCCGTTTTAGACTTCATGCTTATTTCAGATGCCCTGGACTCACGGGGCGCTCAGTTTGAAATCTATAACAGCGCCTTAGACTCCACCTTTGCCGGACTCATCAAAGAAGGTCCACCCCTGCCTTCAACTATCAGTCAGGCTGCTTCCGATCATCTCGCCATCTTTGGAGACTTCGAACTCGATGAAGGTGCCTCTTTGGAACTTGCCCTTTCGATCGCGGCTCTCCCCGAGAATGGAGAGACCGCGACTCTCACCGTCTCTCTCCCGGAAGCGGCTTCAGAAAATATCACCATCACCCTCAGCACCTCCGATGCGAGTGAAGCAATTCTGAGTAGCCCTACGCTTACAATTCCCGCCGGTCAAATAAGCGCTTCAACCAGCGTCATTCCCCGCAGAGACCGCATCATCGACGGGAATCAAAACCTCTTCCTCGGGGCCTCGTCCACCGGCTTCAGAGGAGCCAAGATCGCCTTCGAAATCATCGACATCGATGACGTAATATATTCCCTCTCGGGACCCAACGAACCTCTGGTCGAGACCTTTGATGGCTTTGAGGGAATGACTGCTCCCGCAGCTTGGCGAGTCAGTAATGAACACTGGCGAGGAATAGACGATGGTAATTCAATGCTCTCCGGCCCTCGTTCATACGGGAATGGCAGCCTCGGCATATTCTCGGGAGAAGAAATCACCCTCGATGCTCAATTTCGCAACGACACCGGGGAAATTTTAACCTCTTTAGAAATTTCATATGATGCGCAACAATGGCGCGCTTCCCAAACCTCTACTGCTGACAGCCTCTCTGCGATACTCCTGAGTGATGGTCTTGAAATCCCCCTTCCTACCCTGACTTTTGTGTCTCCCCATACGCTGTCAGACGGGCCACTTCACCCTCCCATACACAGTCCAAAATCCGCGCTGGTGACCGGGCTCAATATTCCGGTCGGAGAAACATTTACTTTACGTTTTTTCAGCACCCCAGGCATGTCCACTCATGTCGGGTCCAGCGAAGTGTTCATCAATGAATTTCACTACGACAACATCTCTACTGACGAAGGAGAATTCCTTGAGATCGCGATCGGCCCAGCATTCACCGGCGAGCTCTCATCCGTCGAACTCGTGCTCTACAATGGTCGCACCGGTGCTCCTTATGACATCACTCGTTCACTTGATCAATTCATGCCTGGAGCCACAACTTCTCTCGGCTACCAACTCCACTATCTCGAAATCGACCGCATTCAAAATGGAAACCCTGGAGGTGATGGATTTGCCCTCGTGATCAATGACACCGTCACACAATTCTTGAGCTATGAAGGGAGTTTTACCGCCTCACTCGGCCCTGCCGCCGGAATGACCACAATCGATATCGGAGTCGAACAATCTACACAAACTCCAAGCGGCAGAGAGAGCCTCAGCCTCACCGGAATGGGAACAAACGCCGCAGACTTCACTTGGGCCATTGCGCCCGGAACACATACTCCAGGTCAGATCAATGACGGTCAGGAATTTATCACTCCTTCTTCGCCGCAAGGAATCGCGATTGATCAACTCCTTGTCACCGCGAACCCTCTCCCCATCATCGTCCCTCAGCCGATCATCTCCGCAGTGAGTGAAACTTCGATCTCCATCGTCATCCCCACTCAGCTCGGGCAGAACTACGAATTGGAAAGTTCACATGATCTCATGACATGGAAAAGCGAGGCCACGCACGCTGGTAATGATGCAATCTGGAGGAGCCACTTCAATCGCATGAATGCTCAATTCTATCGCGTCCGGGCGACCCGTTCCTTTCTCGGAGGAGAGACTCAGTGAACCACCATCCTCGCGCCCCGAAATCAGG
>CALGLJ010000179.1 GCA_937930235.1 uncultured Verrucomicrobiales bacterium
GTTACCCCCTGATAAAAATCGTGATTTTTTCCGTTTACGAGTGTCTTTTCGATAGCGAGTAACACGAATCATAAAACGACTCAGGATTTCCGAGGACGGAATGACATTATCAGGCGCACGGCGGCGAGAGGCAAGATGCCAATGCTGATTGCAACAGCGGCTACTTTCAGACTTGGGCAAACCCGTGCCCGCTTTCTCAATAGTCCTCGAACCGATTCGCTGACAACTTGTTCTAGAGAAACATAGAATGCTTTTTTGACGGGCAGATCTTTACGAGATCCGCTCATGGCTTGGTCTCCGAAGTCTGTCTTTACAAGCCCCTGACAGACAGCGAGGATCTACAAATTTCATGCTGAGCATAATGTACACATGTTGGCTCTAAATCCTTTATTTGTAATGATTGCATGATGGAGAGTGGGGATCATCTTGGGGCAGGAATAGGCATATTTGGTGGAATCATAGGCGTCATCCTGTCGGCGAAACGAGTTCACTAAAGCCGTCCTGTCACCGACCGCTCCGTGACGTTACCTACCGATGGGAGCTTGCGAAATTTTCTGGGCACCTTGGTCTAAAAAAAGAACGACTTGGCTCATCGCAGGGAGCTAATTTCACGATGAACCATTTTGTAATCAATCCAAACTAGGTGGACGATAATTTGGGTCTAATTTAGTCATTTTCCGAACGGCTCGATTAATTTTCGAGCGGAACGATTCCGCCGCTTGGTCCATGCGGTGGGCGCGATCGCTCCACGGCTCTTCGCTTCCTGGCACAGAGCGCTTAGGACTAAAAACATCATTAGAACGAGCTCTGCTAGCCTCAGCTTGCGCAAAATACATTTGGCGAACCATTTGATCCACCTTTCGTTTTTCTGCTCTCAATTGCGGGCTCGCTAATTCAGAAATTTGTTTGGTGTTCTCCACCGAGGCCTCTGCCTGTCGCTGCAATATCAGAGTCTTTTCAATAAGATGACGGCGTGCGCTTTCCTTAGCTCTTTCTTTATTTAAAGCAGTCTCAGTCTCATCAAGCATAAGATCTAAATCTTCTCGAAGGTTTTCAGGAAGTTGATCAAATGGGATTTCAGCAACTCCACCGCGATACCTTATTTTTATACGATCCAATTCCACCTTCTGGACTAGCACATCCCAATACTCTCGGCCGGTATTTTCTTTAATTTTTCTGAAAAAATTTCCCTGTAAACTAAGCTTCGCCGAACGTCGACGAGAATGCCTGTATTGAATCCACTCATCTTGTATGACCTGAATATCAAGACTGAGATCTTTCACCTCATGATAAAGGGCATTTCGTAACCCCTGCCGAACGACAAACTCATCACGAAGCTCAGGGACAATCGAAATCGACCTCGCACGTTGATCAAGAGCAACATTCTTTGCCTCTAGGCTCGCAATCTGAGAGTGTAAATTTCGAATCTGATCCCGGCCACGCATAAGCTGCATTTCTAGCTCGAAAAGCTCCATTTTACGATCTGCCCCTGCTGACTCCTCAGCCATAAGATCGAAGCCTGTTGCTACAATTACAAGTAGGCCCAGTCCTAGTAAAAACGAGAACACTCCAGAATGACTTGAATCATTAAGAGCACTCATTATATATACCTTAATTACGGATCTTTTTTTGCAGATCAACAATCTCAGCCTCAAGCTTTTTTATATCACGTTCGGTCTTTGCAGCTGAATTCCTCAGTCGTTTCGCTGTTCCCCGAGCTTTCTTCGCGTTGCCCGGATCAGCACTGATACGTCCTTGGGACTTTGCGATTCTCGCTTTTTGCTCATACTGAAGCGCTTTGGTATGCCATGCATTAGCCGCCTTGATTTTTTGCTGACGCTGATTCTGCTTTGTTTGAATTTCGCGCCTTTTTCGAGCGATTAATTTCGTTCGATTGGCTGCTATTCTAGCACTCTTCTGCTTCTGCTTTTCTTTGTCCTGCTCGGCATCGGCGATTGCCTGCATCTCAGAGGCCTTTTCCAGAGCCTCTTGATACGCTCCAGCTTCGACAGCATTAAATTGGAAACGATCCTGCAATGACTCAGGAAGCTCACCGTAACTGATATTCTTCGGTCCGGATGCAATACCAACTCTCATTCCCAGAGCATTAACGCTCAAAATTTCAGCATTCTTAAACCGAGTCCCTTTTACCTCCGATAGATCGATCACTTCACCTCGAGCAATCAATCGTTCGTTTTTACGGTAGTCATTTTTATACTCCTCGAAAGAATTCCCTAAATCTTCCAATTGAGATTCTTCCTCAATCAACTTGGCTTGCAGAGCGCTAAGACGTTGCTCTCGCATTTCAGACTGTTTTTGCTGTATATTCCTCTGTGGCACAAGAGCTTGAAAATTCTCATAAGTTGCTAATTCAGCTTCTTTGTCGGTAATTTTCTCGTTATATTCTATGATTCGGTCTTTCAACTTAGCTACTTGAGCTTCTGGAGTAGGCCCTACTGGATCGGAATTGAGAACCATCATTCCTAGACCACAGAAACCAGCTAGGACGATCACAGCGAGAAAAGTACCGATCACACCAGGTCCACGACTTGAGGTAAGAAGATCATCAAACATTATTCTATTATCGTTAATTATTTTATTTAGTCCGTATAGGATATTTCTTTTGGTAGGAGGTAAATTCTGATTTTAGTTTTTTTCTCTCCTCCTCTAAGCTCGAGACATCACCTTGAAGGGACTCGATTTCAGCATCTGCTTCATCAATTTTAGCTTTGAGTTCTTCAATTACTGGGGTCGGATCTTCAATCTTTCGCGTTGAAACCTGTTCCCGCACAGCAGCTAGCTTAGCCTGTAAAGCATTGATTTCAGCCTCTTGTTCTTTCTGGAGTTGGATTAATCTCTGTTCTTCTTTGTCCTCACACGCAGGCAAGGCAACCAAAGATAGCGACAACAGAGCCGTCTTTGTTATCTTTGTTTTCGCAAGCATCATCTCCGACCGTGTTCACATCACCCCCATTTGTCAATTATTGGAATTAACCTAATCGTAGAGATTGACATAAAGTAAGGTGGTCCGACGCGAGGCGCAATTTTTCATCAACTGTACATCATTAAGAGGAGATTGATCCAAGCTTTGAAAAAAGACATTATCACTCTATGACTCCGGCCCAAAAGATTCATCTCTACCGCGAAATGGTCCGCATTCGCCGTTTTGAGCAAACCTGCTTAAAAAATTACACTATAGGCTACATGGGAGGCTTCCTCATTCTTTCCGCCGGTCAAGAAGCAGCTCCCGTTGCGGTCCGCTCTATCGCAGGAAAACATGACCATACTATCACCGGCCCGCGAGGTATGGGGGCTGCCATCGCCAGTGGCATGCCTATGAAGGGCATCATGGCCGAACTCTTCGGAAAAGAGACTGGCTGCAATGCCGGAAAGGGCGGCATGTTCTCTCTCTTCAGCCCTGCCCACAACCACTGGGGATGTTTTGCCGGAGCCGCGGCCCAGACCCCCATCGCTCTTGGCCTAAGCTTCACGCTCAAATACCGTAGGCAAGACGGCGTCGTTTTTTGCTTCCTTGGAGACGGCTCCGTCAATCAAGGCGTCTTTCACGAGACTCTCAACCTCGCGGGACTCTTCGACATCCCAACAGTCTTCATCATCGAAAATAATCAATATGCGATGGGCACTTCCGTCCGCCGTGGATCCGCTTTCAAGGAGTACCTCGCTCAACGTGCCGAAAGGCTATGACATTGATTGGGATCACACCGAGGGATGGAAAATGGAGCCCCTTCGTGAAAAACTCATCGAAGCCAGAACTCGTGCCCTTGAGCAATCTCGCCCCACCATCCTGGAAATCAGCACCTATCGCTACTGTGGATTCTCAATTGCGGATTCAGGCCATATAAAATATCGAAG